>NZ_PYNV01000020.1:0-78424 GCF_003026095.1 Photobacterium sp. GB-72
GCTAGTTAGGATATTTGAATTGACTGTGCCAAATAACCGAAGTTATTTGTATTGGTCACTAGTATCATTGATAAATCTTTCGACTTAACTTTTCAACGAGTGCCCACACAGATTGCATGGTCAAATTATTAAAGAACAATCTTCAGCGAAACTAAAACTTTTAAACGTTTCAGGCTTTCGTTGAAGTGGATGGCCATTCTAGCGAAATAAGCTGTCGAGTCAAACACTTTTTTCAACTTATTTTATTAAATCTTTCATCCTATCGTCACTTCCCGAAATCCTTACTGGAAGCCGTTATCGCGTCGATGTGGCGGCATTATAGAGACAAAATGAGGCTTAGCAAGCAATAATTAACTTTTCTTTTAAAAAAGAGCACGTTAGTTCAAAAAGCAATCAACTTCCTATTTTTCATTCCGTTGCTGCTTAAATTGCGTAGCAAAATCGCTCACTTTATTCCAATCCGTGTATTCCACCTCTTTCGTCGTATCCGTTTCTCCACCTGTGATTTTCATAATCAACTTAATCATTGTGCGATCAAATAAGTTATAACGGGGATATCTTAGTGCGCCAGCAAAAACGCCGATTAACACAGGATGCCATGGTGACTTAATTAAGAACTTCTTAATATAAGCACTGCCCTCTGGCGTATCTTTGCCTTCTTTACGTGCAGTAAGATTCACACAGAAAAAAGCAACATTATATTGTGACAGTTCTTGTTGGTATTTATTGATAAATCGATACAGTTTCTTATTGAAGTGACCATAGCGAATAGAGGCGCCAACAAGCACACGATCATACAAATTAAAATCAACATTGGGCTCACTATGAATGTCTACATAGTCACAGTGGTACTGTTCACCTAATTGTTGCTCAATATGATTTAAGATTTTCTTAGTTTGCCCTTCACAACTCGAATGCAGCAACAATACCTTTTCCATAAGTGCTCCTTTAGTTACGCCAGAATGTCGGCGTAAATAAAACTAATAATGTAAAGACTTCTAATCGACCAAATAACATCGCAATAATTAATATCCATTTTGCGGAATCATTAACTTCACCAAAGTGGACAGCGACTTCTCCTAAACCGGGGCCTAAATTATTAAGTGTGGCTGCAACAGCTGAGAATGCAGTCAGCTCATCAAGCCCGGTCGCGATTAATGCCAACATGCAAACCACAAACACTAAGGCATAAGCCGAGAAAAAACCCCATACAGCATCAACGACTCGCTGAGGTAATGCTTTATTACCTAACTTAATCGTGTAAACCGCACGCGGGTGAACAAGACGTTTTAATTCACGTACACCTTGCAAAGAAAGTAGTAAAATTCTTATCACTTTCATACCGCCACCCGTTGAGCCTGCACATCCTCCTATAAATGAAGAGAATAAAAGCAGCACCGGTAAGAAAAGCGGCCAGTCAGAAAATCCTGTGGTCGTAAATCCTGCGGTCGTTGAGATAGATACGGTTTGAAATAACGCCTGATCAAACGCCGTAAAATAGGAATCATAAGGGCTATGTTTGAGTAATAAACCAAAGCAGATACCAAATAAAATCACCTGCGCACCGAGAAATGCGCGAAACTCAGGATCACGCCAATAGGTTCTTAAGTGCACACCACCATTACCGAAGGCAGCAAAGTGCAAAGAAAAATTACACGCTGAAATTAAAAGAAACACCACGGTGATCATATTAATCGTGGGGCTATTAAAATACCCGATACTGGCATCGTGGGTAGAAAAACCACCAATAGCGATAGTTGAGAAACTATGTGAGATAGCATCAAAAGCTGACATCCCTGCTAACCAAAATGCGAGTGCGCAAGCAATAGTTAAGGCAAGATAGATATACCACAAGGTTTTTGCTGTCTCAGCAATACGCGGCGTCATCTTACTGTCTTTTACCGGTCCCGGAATTTCTGCTCGATATAACTGCATCCCACCAATACCCAGTACGGGTAAAATGGCGACAGCAAGTACGATGATCCCCATACCACCAAACCACTGTAATAACTGGCGATAAAACAAAATCGCTTTAGGCAGATAGTCAAGGCCGACAATAACGGTCGCTCCTGTGGTTGTCAGCGCGGAAAATGATTCAAAAAAGGAGTCTGCGACTGACAAATCAGGTGTTTTAGATAATAAAAATGGGATTGCACCGGCACTACCAATAACCACCCAAAATAAGACAACAATAAGAAAACCGTCTCGAGCTTTTAGTTCATGGCGATGTTGTCGGTTTGGTAGCCACAATAAGCCACCACCTGTAATAAGAATAAAAAACGTCACGACAAACGGGAAACCCGCACCATCACGATAGATCAATGCCACCAGTGCAGGGATAAGCATGGTGACACTAAATAACGCGAGCAATAGCCCGACGATTCGAATAATTGAACGAAATTGCATGGCCTAAGCGGCTCTCACCTTAATATGGAAATGATTATGTATCTGAAGCCGAGCCTACAATGATGCGCCCGCCACTACGATTGGTTAATTTGGCACGAAACTCTTCCACTATACGATTATCTAGCTCTATCTGCATAGTGACTTGATTACCATAATCGGCATGTAACTGAGTGCCATTGTATTCACTTAATAATGCTTCAACTAAAGACACTTGATTATATTCACAACTCAAATGCAATGTTGAAGTGATCACTTTTTCTTTTGTTTCGAGTAATGTCAGGGCTTGCTGTACCCCACCACCATAAGCTTTTACTAACCCACCAGTACCTAAACGAATACCACCATAGTAACGTGTTACAACAGCGGTCATTTCACCAACACCAGAGCCTGTTAGCTGGGCCAATATCGGCTTACCAGCGGTGCCTGATGGTTCGCCATCATCACTAAACCCCCATTTCATTGAGTCACTCGGGCGACCAGCGACAAATGCCCAGCAATTATGGCGCGCATCATGGTGACGCTCTTTAATTTGCTGTACGAACAGTTTCGCAGCCTCAATATTAGGGGTATGCGCTAAATAAGTAATAAAGCGACTTTTCTTGATCTCTTCTTCAAATATCACTTCTGCAGTAGGAACAAGATAAGGTTCAGAATTCGACATTATTTACGCCTTAATGATAAAGGGGTGGCAGGATACCACATTCCTCTCTATCTCATAGTGCTGTCGTTAACACCCTGTTATTACGCCATGCGTCAACTCACACCTTGTCTTGAAGTTGAGTCATTCATCATAAATGTTAAACAAATGTTTAAATTAGTGTTTGAATTTGTTTCTTTTAGGGTTCACACTTAGTTTATACCTACAACAGGTCAAACCAGTTAAATCAAACCAAATCCAGCGTAGACTGGAACATATGGAGATAGAACATGATTTACCAAGGTGAAACCCTATCCGTTAGCTATCTGGAAGATGGTATTGCGGAGATCAACCTTAATGCTCAAGGCCCAGTGAATAAATTCAATATTTCGACACTGGAAAGCTTCAATCAAGCACTTAATGCGTTGTATCAACAACCCGATTTAAAAGGGGTAATTATTACCTCAGCAAAAGACGCCTTTATTGTCGGTGCGGATATTACTGAGTTTCTCGGACTATTTGCCAAGCCAGAACAAGAACTCTCACAATGGCTTTCTCATGCCAATGACATTTTTAATAAGCTTGAAGATCTCCCTGTACCGACGCTTTCAGCCATTAATGGTTATGCGTTAGGCGGCGGTTGTGAGTGTGTACTTGCTACAGATTTTCGTGTTGCTGATACTAAAGCGCGTATTGGTCTACCTGAAACAAAATTGGGGATCATGCCAGGCTTTGGTGGCACAGTAAGACTGCCGCGTTTAATTGGTGCTGATTCAGCAATGGAAATCATTACCGCAGGTAAAGATAAGAAAGCACAAGACGCTTTAAAGTTGGGACTGGTTGATGCTGTTGTTGAAACTGACAACTTAAAGTGCGCCGCACTGGCAATGATAAAAAGTGCGATTGAAGGAAAACTAGACTGGCAACAACGTCGAAAACAAAAACAAGCACCGCTTTCGCTTAATAAAATAGAAGCGACTATGAGCTTCTCGACAGCCAAAGGTATGGTCGCCAAAGTCGCTGGTAAACATTACCCTGCACCTATGGCTGCTGTGGCGACTATCGAACAAGCCGCACGATGCGCTCGAGATGAAGCATTAGTGATCGAAAACCAGCATTTTGTTCAATTAGCCAAAACCGATGTTGCTCAAGCATTGGTTAGCATTTTCTTAAACGACCAATATATTAAAAGCCAAGCCAAAAAAGCGTCAAAATCAGCAAAACCGACAGAGCACGCCATGGTATTAGGCGCAGGTATTATGGGGGGTGGTATCGCCTATCAATCAGCGCTAAAAGGCACGCCTGTTTTAATGAAAGATATTGCTGAAGCTTCATTGAGCTTAGGCATGAATGAAGCGGCCAAGCTGTTAAATAAACAACTTGAGCGTAAGCGTATTGATGGTTTAAAAATGGCTTCCGTTCTGTCATCCATTACTCCGAGTTTACATTACGCTGGCGCAGACAGTGTCGATATCGTAGTGGAAGCTGTCGTTGAAAATCCAAAAGTAAAAGCGGCGGTATTAGCTGATGTTGAAAACCAAGTGACCGACGACACCGTGCTTGCTTCAAATACCTCAACTATTCCAATTAACCTACTAGCCAAATCACTTAAACGCCCTGAAAATTTCTGTGGCATGCACTTTTTCAACCCCGTTCATCGCATGCCATTAGTTGAGATCATTCGCGGTGAAAAAACATCGAAAGAGACCATTGATCGCGTTGTCGCTTATGCTGCGAAAATGGGTAAATCACCAATTGTTGTTAATGACTGCCCAGGGTTCTTTGTGAACCGCGTGCTCTTCCCTTACTTTTCTGGCTTTAGCTTATTGCTTAAAGATGGGGCTGATTACATTCAAATCGATAAAGTCATGGAAAAAGAGTTTGGTTGGCCAATGGGTCCTGCTTATCTACTCGATGTTGTCGGTATTGATACGGCGCATCACGCGCAAGCGGTCATGGCAGAAGGTTTCCCTGATCGTATGGGGAAAAATGGTAAAGATGCCATTGATGTGATGTTTGAAGCACAGCGTTTCGGTCAGAAAAACGGCCATGGTTTCTTTAGCTACTCTATCGATCGTAAAGGTAAACCGAAAAAAGCCGTGTCAGATAAGACAGAAGCACTTCTCGCCCCTGTTTGCCAACCAAATACAGCGTTTACCAGCGACGCTATTATCGCTCGTATGATGATCCCTATGATTAATGAAGTGGTGCGTTGTTTAGAAGAAAACATTATCGCCACGCCAGCCGAAGCCGATATGGCGTTGGTGTACGGTTTAGGTTTCCCACCATTTAGAGGTGGTGTGTTCCGTTACCTTGATAGCTTAGGGCTTGCCAATTATGTTGCACTGGCCGATCAATATGCCGAATTAGGTGCATTGTATGAAGTACCAAAAGGACTACGAGAAAAAGCCACTAAAGGCGAAACGTACTATAACCATACCACTAACCTGAACGCTTAAGGATGAGGGCATCATTATGAATAACGTTGTAATTGTTGATTGTATCCGCACCCCGATGGGACGTTCAAAAGCTGGGGCTTATAGGAACGTTCGCGCCGAAGATCTTTCCGCTCATTTAATGAAAGGTTTGCTTGAGCGCAACCCACAACTCGATCCAAACAATATTGAAGATATTTACTGGGGCTGTGTGCAGCAAACCTTAGAGCAAGGTTTTAATGTCGCACGTAATGCCGCACTCTTAGCAGGCATTCCCCATTCTGTTGGTGCGACAACGGTTAATCGCTTATGTGGTTCATCAATGCAGGCGATACATGATGCAACCCGCGCAATCATGGTTGGTGACGCGAAAACGTGCATTATCGGTGGCGTTGAACACATGGGACATGTACCAATGAACCATGGTGTTGATTTCCACCCGGGTCTGTCAAAATCCGTTGCAAAAGCGGCAGGTATGATGGGACTAACCGCTGAAATGCTAGGTCGAATGCATGGTATCAGTCGAGAAATGCAAGATGCCTTTGCTGCACGCTCTCATCAACGAGCTTACGCAGCCACAGTTGAAGGACGTTTTAATAACGAAATACTCGCCACTGAAGGTCACGATAGCGATGGGATTTTAAAGCGCTTTGAAACCGATGAAGTTATTCGTCCTGAAACCACCGTAGAAACCTTGAGTCAGCTTCGCCCTGTTTTCGATCCCGTTAATGGTACGGTTACCGCTGGTACCTCTTCGGCCTTATCTGATGGTGCATCTGCTATGTTATTAATGGATGAGCAACATGCTCGTGATTTAGGGCTTCGTATTCGTGCGCGCGTAAAATCGATGGCCGTTGCAGGCTGCGATCCTTCGATTATGGGCTATGGCCCAGTACCTGCCACTCAAAAAGCACTCAAACGAGCGGGCTTAACCATCGATGACATCGGAATGATAGAACTCAATGAAGCCTTTGCAGCGCAATCGCTCCCTTGCGCAAAAGACTTAGGTCTACTCGATAAAATGGATGAAAAAGTCAATCTCAATGGCGGTGCGATTGCACTTGGGCATCCTCTTGGCTGTTCAGGCTCTCGTATTTCAACCACATTAATAAACTTAATGGAAAGCCATGACGTTGAGTTTGGTTTAGCGACCATGTGTATTGGTCTTGGTCAAGGTATTGCGACCATTTTTGAACGCGTAGAATAATAGACACGCTTCTGACACAAAAAGCTTACCCTCACGGTAAGCTTTTTTTATTCTCGCTATTTATTTTTTATATTAGGGATATACTCAATCAGACTATCTACCTAAAAGATAAAAGACGATTTCAACGAATATATGCTAGGTGTACATAGATACCATGATTAAGTTTCATTTTATTCATCACTAAAAGTCGATATACACTTATCTTACATTCACTGTCGAACATGAATTTACCGGAGCATTGCTATGTTTAAAGCACTCGTACTAGAACAAGAAGATAAAAAAACAATTGCAGGTATTCGTCAGCTAGAAACATCAGAGCTTCCTGAAGGTGATGTATTAATTAATGTTGATTACTCTTCACTGAATTACAAAGATGGTTTAGCGATCACCGGTAAAGGTCGCATTGTTCGTCAATTCCCAATGGTTCCAGGTGTCGATCTAACGGGTACTGTCGCTGAGTCTTCAGATAACCGTTACAAAGCTGGTGATAAAGTTGTCTTAACTGGCTGGGGTGTCGGTGAAGGTCACTGGGGTGGCATGGCAGAAAAAGCACGCCTAAAAGCAGATTGGTTAGTACCGCTACCTGAAAAATTCGATGGCAAGCAAGCCATGATGATTGGTACTGCGGGCTTAACAGCAATGCTTTGTGTACAAGCGCTTATTGATGCTGATGTAAAACCAGAAGACGGTGAAATTTTAGTTACAGGTGCAAGTGGCGGTGTTGGCTCTGTTGCTGTGACTTTACTTTCTCAACTAGGCTACAAAGTAGCGGCAGTGACAGGTCGCGCAGAAGTTAATGGCGACCTACTGAAAAAGCTTGGCGCAACAACAATTATTGAGCGTAGCGTATTTGAAGAGCCTGCTCGCCCATTAGATAAACAACTATGGGCTGGTGCTATTGATACTGTTGGTAGCAAAGTATTGGCAAAAGTATTGAGCCAAATTAACTACAATGGTGCGGTTGCTATTTGTGGTCTTGCTGGCGGCTTTGATTTACCAACAACAGTAATGCCATTTATTCTTCGTAACGTTCGCCTACAAGGTGTAGATTCTGTAATGTGTCCGTTCGAGAAACGTCAACAAGCTTGGCAACGTCTATCTGAAATTCTACCAGCAAGCTACTTTGAACAAGCTTGTCGCGAAGTAGAACTTGAAGAAGTTGCAGAATGTGCTGAAGCGATCACTAATGGTCAAATCACAGGTCGTGTCGTTATCAAGCTTTAATCGATAACCCCACACCAACTAAGAAGGTCAGTCATTGTGCTGGCCTTTTTGTTATCCGCTACTTTATTAAACCCATATCAAGGATCCGCGAATCAATCAGCCGACTACACTCTTCTTTTATAATATTACGTAGCCATATTTGCGATGCTGAATGCTCACACCGTGAATGCCAAATAAGAGAGTAATCAAACGGTTTAAACTCAAACGGCAGCGGTTTAACCACCAAGTCATAACGTTCTGCGACTAAATACGCGAGATCGGCAGGAACGGTAATAATCAGCGGCATGATCTTGAGCACCGCTAATGCGGCTTCTAAGTGGTATGCCCGTAGCACCAATTTAAGTTCAGGGTAGCCACGCAACTCATCATCAATTAATGACTTAACTCCATCACTAATCGCTATCATGGCATGAGGGTACGTCAGGTAATCATCAAACGTTAAGGGCTTATTAGCTAACGGGTGATCGGATGCTATCAAGCAAAATACACTCACTAAACCAAGTTGCTGATGACAAAGTGAATCAATATCTCCAACAGGGCGACAAATTGCCATGTCACATCCGTCACTGGTTAATTGCCCCAATAGGTGATCATGTTGCAGTGGTGCAAACTCTAATGAGATATGTGGCGCTTCTTGATAAATTCGCGGCAAAGCAAAAGGCAAAATGGTTTGCATCGCATAGTCTGTTGTCGCAATTTTGAACCGCTGATCACACTGGCTAGGTTGAAAATCATTAGGCGTTAATAAAAGACGTAACGACTCCAAAGGGTCATTTAACAGCTCATTGATCTCTAATGCTCGTTGAGTTGGAATTAGTGCCTGCCCCTGTCGGGTAAATAAGGGATCATGTAATAAATCACGTAATCGACCTAACACACGGCTCATGGCTGATTGGCTTAAATTCAAACGAACAGCTGCACGACTAACGCTTCCTTCATCCAAAAGAACTTTCAGTGCTACCAACAAATTTAAGTCACGACGATAAACTTCTTCTAGTTCCATCAGGCTCTCAGGGACTCGGAATTAATCAAATGTGACAATATTATGAGGGGATAGATAAAAAAAATCCCGCTTTAATCGCGGGAAAACCCAAGATGATGGGTGTTGGTTATGAATAAATTAGTTTTCTTCTTCCAATTCAGCATCGCTGGTCAGTTCAAACCATAATCCAAGAGCCGCTGAAAACAGGCCGCCAATAGCAAAAATGCCCATATCATTTGAACTGGTTAACATGATGGTGCAGAACGAGATAAAACACAGCACGGCATAAATTGTCAGTCTATCCATTGATGTCAGCATACTACTTCCCCCTAATCCTTCAGAAAGAAAAGTTAATAACTTGTTAATTACGTTACACAGTATATCTTGATTTGCCAAGTGTTATTGATTAATTCTTGTCCATAAGTATGATCTACCACTTACTAATTAGATGTGTATGTTATGACTGCTATTTTTGATAATCCGACCCACAGCCTAGAAGCGCAAGGACTACGCTGCCCTGAGCCTGTGATGATGGTTCGTAAAACGGTAAGGAAAATGGCCGAAGGCGAAACCCTATTGGTATTGGCTGACGATCCGTCAACGACACGCGATATTCCCAGTTTTTGCCGCTTTATGGATCACACACTGCTTGCCGCAGAAACAGAAAGCGTTCCTTATCGCTTTTTGATCCAAAAAGGCACCAACTAAGCACTGACAAAAATACCAAAATAAATAACAAAAAAGGCAGCCCTTTAAATTAGGCTGCCTTTTTAATTACTATCACATTATCTCTAACGTGAAAGAACACTACACATCATTCATTTTTTGACGTAATGCTGCTAACTCATGATGCAAATCACGTATTTCTTTTTTAAGCGGTAAGACATAACGCAATCGAACTAATGAATCTAACGCCAGATATAAGGTAACAAGCGCCCCTACTACCATAGGAAGCCACATGTCCGTTAAGACCATACCAAAGATATTCAGCACCAATGCCAAGTGAAATAACCAACATTGGCTTTTCAGCGATAGCGCGAGAAACTGAGCCATACTCCCTCCTGCAATTACAGCAAAACGAACCAATGACATAACTTCATTTACTCTAGCATGAGAGAATTAACGCTTCTTATCGTGCTATCACACTTCATCATAATGAAACAAAACACTGACTCCTGCTAGGCAATAAAGTCATGTTTCACATGAAACGATCAGTGATATCTACATACCAAACGCAGCACCTGCAGCTAAGAAAATAAAGAGCGCAGCAGTAATTTTGCGTATCAGTCCTAGCGGCATTTTTTCAGCTGATAACTTACCAATAAGAACCACGGGAACATTGGCCAACAACATTCCAATCGTCGTACCAAGCACAACCCACATTAGTGCATCATGGTATTTCGCCCCTAGCATCGTCGTAGCGATTTGGGTTTTATCACCAATTTCCGCGATAAAGAACGCAATAAAACTGGCAATGAAAGGGCCTCGATTTGATAATTTTTCTTCATCATCGAGTTTATCGGGAATTAAGATCCAGCCAGCCATTAAAATAAAACTCACCACTAACACCCACTTTAAAATATTCGGTGTTAAGTAATCAGCAATAGCGACACCAAGCCATGCAGCTAATGCATGATTAACGATAGTCGCAAGAAAAATGGCACTAATAATGGGAAAGGGTTTGCGATATCGACTGGCTAACAGTAGGGATAAAAGTTGGGTCTTATCACCAATTTCGGCTAAAGCAACAGACGTAATAGAAACAGCTAAAACACTCACAACATACTCTCTGGGGCGGGAATTATTGATACCAATAGCAAAACATACACTCCCACCCCGGTTTGTGTTGTTTGCCGTTGGTCTTGCCAAATTTATCGCGCTGGATAAATCATAATTACCACGAAGATTTTGCTTCGATTATGTTGATAATTATCTCGCAAAGTGCGAGAGGCTACTCCCCAAAGGAAAGCTAAGTGTAACAAAGAAAAGCGGGTATTTTAACCATTAATGATCATTCTATAGATACAAAAACGGTGAGCCAACGCTCACCGTTTGATCACGCTAAAGGTAAAATTAACCCAGTGGAGAAAGAATAATTTCTACACGACGGTTTTGCGCACGACCGTTCGCCGTACTATTAGAAGCGATTGGATTAGACTCACCACGCCCTTGAGATACCACACGATTAGCATTCACACCTTGACGGATTAAGTAGTTAGCAACCGCATCTGCACGAACTTGAGATAGGCGAAGATTGTATGCTTCAGCGCCTTTGCTATCAGTGAAACCTAATACATTTAACTGTGTTTTTTCGTATTCTTTAGCCACAATCGCTACGTTATGCAGAGCATTCATCGCACGATCATTTAAGTTTGCCTGATCAAAACCAAACGTAATTTCGTTTGGCATGTTAAGAATGATGTTATTACCATCACGGGTAACACTGATACCTGAAGATGCTAATTGCTGACGTAGTTTCGCTTCTTGCACATCCATGTAGTAACCAATACCGCCACCAAGTGCAGCACCAGCAGCAGCGCCAATCAGAGCACCTTTACCGCGGTCGTGCTTGCTTGAAGAAGCAACACCAATTGCAGCTCCAGCAAGTGCACCAATGATTGAGCCACCAGTGCCTTTCGCTGTTTGTGATTCACCTGTGTATGGATTTACAGTTGAACAACCAGCCATAGTTACAGAAGCCACAACAGAAAGTACTGCAGCGCGCACCCACTTTTTAGATGCCATTGCTTGAATTTGAGCCATCTTTTTTAAGTATCCGTATACTCGATCCGAAGATCGAAAAAATTGAAATTTATGCTACTAGGCCATTAAACCTAATAATACTTTTTATGTATTGTAATCAACAACGGTATATGAGGCATCAAAAGAATGTAAAAATTCCCTTAATGCAAAATAAAAAAGGAGAAAAGCTGGAAGAATTTTGGTAAATCCCCCAACAGATGTGTAAAAAACACGCACTGCCCCTACTCGCCTCAGGGTTGGCGAGGTATACTGGATTATTACTCTTTTTAATCCACTAATCTCGCGAAGCTGACAATGCAGAAATACGATATTAAAACCTTTCAGGGCATGATCCTCGCGCTGCAGGATTACTGGGGCCAACAAGGTTGTACTATTGTGCAACCCCTAGACATGGAAGTGGGCGCAGGTACTTCTCACCCAATGACATGTTTACGTGCTCTAGGTCCAGAACCAATTGCAGCAGCGTATGTACAACCATCTCGCCGACCAACTGACGGTCGTTACGGCGAAAACCCTAACCGTCTACAGCACTACTACCAGTTCCAAGTGATGCTAAAACCATCGCCAGACAACATTCAAGAACTGTACTTAGGCTCATTAGAAGTACTCGGTATCGATACTAAAGTGCACGACATCCGTTTTGTTGAAGACAACTGGGAAAACCCAACATTGGGTGCTTGGGGTCTAGGCTGGGAAGTTTGGCTAAACGGCATGGAAGTAACACAGTTTACTTACTTCCAGCAGGTTGGTGGCCTTGAGTGTAAACCTGTAACAGGTGAAATCACTTACGGTATCGAGCGTCTTGCGATGTACATTCAGAACGTTGATTCTGTTTACGACCTAGTATGGACTGATGGTCCTTTAGGCAAAGTGACGTATGGTGATATTTTCCACCAGAACGAAGTTGAGCAATCAACGTACAACTTTGAACACGCTGATGTCGACTTCCTATTCACATTCTTCGATCAATGTGAAAAAGAATCAATCAAACTACTAGAGCTAGAGCAACCACTACCGTTGCCTGCTTACGAGCGTATTCTAAAAGCCGCTCATGCATTTAACCTATTAGATGCACGTAAAGCGATCTCTGTAACTGAACGTCAACGTTATATTTTGCGTATTCGCAACGTAACTAAACAAGTTGCTGAAGCTTACTACGCATCTCGTGAAGCACTTGGCTTCCCAATGTGTAAAAAAGACAAGTAAGGGATCGCCATGACACATAAGAATTTCTTAATCGAACTCGGTACGGAAGAGCTACCACCAACAGCATTACGTACCCTAGCAGAAGCTTTTGCTGCTAACTTTGAAGCTGAATTAAAAGCCGCAGATCTACCTCATGATGGTATCAAATGGTATGCCGCTCCTCGTCGTTTAGCCCTTAAAGTAACGGGTCTTGCTGAAAACCAGCCAGACAAAGTGGTTGAAAAACGTGGACCTGCGGTATCAGCAGCATTCGACGCTGACGGAAAACCAACCAAAGCTGCTCAAGGTTGGGCTCGTGGTAATGGTATTACGGTTGATCAAGCAGAGCGCATGGTTACCGATAAAGGCGAATGGTTACTGTTCAAGCAAGAAGTCAAAGGCCAACCAGCCCAAACACTACTACCTGAACTGGCTGCTGCTGCACTGGCTAAACTGCCAATCCCACGTCCAATGCGTTGGGGTGATAAAGAAACTCAGTTTATCCGTCCAGTGAAAACACTGACCATGCTATTGGGTGACGAGCTAATCGAAGGCACTATTTTAGGTGTTGCTTCAGCACGTACTATCCGTGGTCACCGCTTCATGGGTGAAGCTGAGTTTACTATCGACAACGCGGATCAATACCCTGCTATCTTAGAAGAGCGCGGTAAAGTAATGGCTGATTATGAAGCGCGTAAAGCGATCATTTTAGCTGATGCGAAAAAAGCAGCTGAAGCTGTTGGCGGTATTGCAGATCTTGAAGATGATCTGGTTGAAGAAGTGACCTCTCTTGTTGAGTGGCCTGTGGTACTAACAGCATCTTTTGAAGAGGAATTCTTAAAGGTTCCTTCTGAAGCTTTAGTTTACACCATGAAAGGTGATCAGAAGTACTTCCCTGTCTACGATACGGAAGGCAAACTTGTGCCTAAGTTCATCTTCGTATCCAACATCATCTCTAACGATCCAAGCCAAATTATCTCAGGTAACGAGAAAGTGGTTCGTCCTCGTCTAGCGGATGCTGAGTTCTTCTTTAATACTGACCTTAAGAGCAAGTTGATTGATCGCCTGCCTCAACTAGAGACTGCGATTTTCCAAAAGCAATTGGGTACAATTAAAGACAAGACAGATCGTATTACTGAGCTTGCTGGCTACATTGCAGACAAGATCGGTGCTGATGTAACTAACGCAAAACGTGCTGGTCTACTGGCGAAATGTGACCTAATGACATCTATGGTATTTGAATTTACAGATACGCAAGGTGTAATGGGTATGCACTATGCACGTCACGACGGCGAAGCTGAAGATGTTGCACTAGCACTTAACGAGCAATACATGCCTCGTTTTGCTGGCGATCAACTTCCAAGCACACCTGTATCATCAGCCGTGGCTATGGCTGATAAACTAGATACGATTGTAGGTATCTTCGGTATTGGTCAAGCACCAAAAGGTAGTGATCCCTTCGCACTTCGTCGCGCATCGCTAGGTGTATTACGTATCATCGTTGAAAATGGCTACGACTTAGACTTAGTTGATCTAGTCGCGAAAGCGCACTCACTATTTGGTGACAAGCTAACCAACAACAACGTTGATTCAGATGTCATTGAGTTTATACTTGGCCGTTTCCGTGCATGGTACCAAGATGCAGGCTTTAGTATTGATGTTATCCAAGCTGTGCTTGCGATGCACCCAACTCAACCAGCCGACTTTGATAAGCGTGTTAAAGCGGTAAGCCACTTCCGTGAGCTTGATGCAGCTGAGTCACTAGCAGCAGCGAATAAGCGTGTTGGTAACATCCTTGCGAAGTTTGACGGTGAGCTCCCAACTACAGTTGATAACAGCCTACTTGTTGAAGCTGCGGAAAAAGAGCTAGCTGAAAAAGTTGAAGCGGTTGTAACAGCCCTTGAACCTGTCTTTGCTACTGGCGATTACCAAACAGCACTGACAGAACTTGCTTCACTTCGTGAGCCTGTCGATGCATTCTTCGATAACGTAATGGTGATGGCTGATGACGAAAAACTTAAAGTTAATCGTCTAGCACTACTTAACCTACTACGTAACCAATTCTTGAAAGTAGCAGATATCTCTCTACTGCAAAAATAAGGTTACTGACGTTATTAAAAACCACGCTCCGGCGTGGTTTTTTTTCGCCTTGATTCTGCTGTATCTTATCTATTGTTTCATGTGGAACATCTTTTTACTTATATTAAATACGCGTACAACCACCTTGATATACAGTGAAATCCACAGCACCGACCATCACCAACCGATAATATTTCAACTTTTTCTGAACCGAACAATACGTTATGTTACGCTCAATAAGCCATCATATTGATAGCACTTACATCAAGAACTAAATATCGACACTGAGGTTGTAAACGTAATGGACTTTTCGCGCTTTGGTAATAAGTTTGCAGGTGATTCTGGGATCACTCTATTAATGCAAGATCTCAACAATGGACTCACCAATCCCAATGCCATCATGCTCGGTGGTGGAAATCCAGCGCAAATCCCAGCCATGAATCACTACTTTACCGAGCTATTAAAAGACATGGCAATTACAGGTGAGCTTACCGCGTCGATGACTAACTATGATGGCCCACAAGGTAAAGATCGCTTTCTAGATGCGCTTGCTGCACTGTTACAGCAACAATACGGTTGGGAAATTAGTGCGAAAAATATTGTCTTAACCAATGGCAGCCAAAGTGCATTCTTTAGTTTATTTAACTTGCTGGCAGGTGAATTTGAAAATGGCAAAAAGAAGAAAATATTACTGCCGTTATCGCCAGAATACATTGGTTACGCTGATGCTGGTTTAAGCCCTGATATGTTTATCTCGTACCAACCTACGATCAGCATGTTGGATGATGGCTTTTTTAAATACCATATCGATTTTAGCAAACTCGTCATCGATGACAGCATCGCAGCAATTTGTGCTTCTCGTCCTACTAACCCGACTGGCAATGTACTTACAGATAAAGAAATTGAACATTTAGCAGCACTGGCTAAAGAGCACCAGATCCCATTAATTATCGACAATGCTTACGGCTTACCCTTCCCTGATATTATCTTTGAAGAGGTAACACCGTTTTGGGATCACAACACCATTCTGTGTATGAGCTTATCCAAACTTGGGTTACCCGGTGTCCGATGCGGTATCGTGATTGCCAATGAAGCCATGGTTACTGCTTTGTCTAACATCAATGGTATCGTCAACTTAGCGCCTGGTAGTATTGGCCCTGCGGTGGCAACGAAAATGATCCACCAGCAAGAACTATTACCACTAAGCCAAAACGTGATTAAGCCGTTTTATCATCAGAAGGTGCAACGCGCCGTTGAATTACTGCGCCAAGCTATCCCCGATCCTCGATTTAAAATTCACAAACCTGAAGGCGCTATCTTCTTATGGCTATGGTTTGAAGATTTACCGATCACCACGAAAGTACTGTATCAACGCTTAAAACAACGTGGCGTACTGATCGTGCCTGGTGAATATTTCTTTATCGGATTACAAGATGAGTGGGCACATAGCCATGAATGCTTACGCATGAACTATGTCCAAGATGATGAAGCAATGCAGCGTGGTATTACGATTATTGCAGAAGAAGTCGCTAAAGCTTACGCAGAATAACCACTTTTTAGTTAATATGGATAAATAAAAAACGCCGCTATCACTAGCGGCGTTTTTATTGAGCTTGAAAGCCAAACTATACGTTTGTGCTACACGTCAAGGTTAGCAACTTTCAGTGCATTCTCTTCGATGAAGTTACGACGAGGCTCAACTTGATCACCCATTAGACAGGTAAACAGTTCATCTGCGGCAACCGCATCATTGATCGTTACTTGCATCATGCGACGAGATTCAGGATCCATCGTTGTTTCCCAAAGCTGCTCTGGGTTCATTTCACCTAGACCTTTGTAGCGCTGTAGAGAAAGACCACGACGTGATTCTTTGTTCAGCCACTCCAACGCATCTTTAAAGCTTGAAACCGCTTGCTTACGCTCACCACGTTGAACAAATGCAGTATCATCAAGTAAACCGTTTAATGCTTCAGAAAGATCAGCGATCTTCGCGTATTCTTTTGAATTCAGTAAATCAAAGCTGAGTAAGTATTCGTGATCAACACCGTGAGTACGAACCACAACTTTAGGTAGGTACACATTGTTTTCTTCATCACGGATGACTTCGAAGCTGTACTGACTTTCACCAGATTGTTTAGCATTAAGTGCAACAATCAATGGTGTTAACCATGCTTCTACTTGTGCTTCTTCAGCCATCATCTCTGTACTTAAACGAGGTTGGTATACAAACTCATTTAACATCAATGATGGGTAGCGACGACTCATACGCTCAATTAACTTTATACCTGCATTATATTGAGTAACAAGACTTTCTAATGCTGTACCCGTCATTGCAGGTGCGCCATCATTGGCAAACAATGATGCGTTATCCAGTGCCAATGTCGTTTGGTACTGGTTCATGTCTTCATCATCTTTAATGTATTGCTCTTGCTTACCTTTCTTCACTTTGTAAAGTGGTGGCTGAGCAATATAAATGTGACCACGTTCGATCAGCTCTGGCATTTGACGGTAGAAGAAGGTCAATAGTAGCGTACGAATGTGCGAACCATCGACGTCGGCATCGGTCATGATGATGATGTTGTGGTAACGCAGTTTATCTGGGTTGTACTCGTCACGACCAATACCACAGCCCATTGCCGTGATAAGTGTTGCCACTTCTTGTGAAGACAGCATCTTGTCGAAACGGGCTTTTTCTACGTTAAGGATCTTACCTTTAAGCGGTAGGATTGCCTGATTTTTACGGTTACGTCCCTGCTTGGCTGAACCGCCAGCAGAGTCCCCTTCCACAATGTAAAGTTCAGATACTGCAGGATCTTTTTCCTGACAATCTGCAAGTTTACCAGGAAGACCTGCTAAATCTAATGCGCCTTTACGACGTGTCATTTCACGGGCTTTACGTGCCGCTTCACGCGCGCGTGATGCATCAATGATTTTGCTACATACGGTTTTCGCATCACTTGGGTTTTCTAATAAGAATTCCGCCAGCTTTTCGTTCATTGCAGATTCAACAGCCGCTTTGACTTCACTTGAAACTAGCTTATCTTTGGTCTGGCTAGAGAACTTAGGATCCGGCACTTTAACAGAAACAACTGCAGTTAAACCTTCACGTGCATCATCACCCGATGTCGCTGCTTTCGCTTTCTTCGAGTAGCCTTCTTTATCCATGAACGAGTTCAGCGTACGTGTTAACGCACCACGGAACCCCGCTAAGTGCGTACCACCATCACGTTGAGGGATGTTGTTCGTAAAGCAGTAAATATTTTCTTGGAAACCATCGTTCCACTGCATCGCAACTTCAACTGAGATACCGTCATCACGCTCACTATCAAAGTGGAAAACCTTCGGATGAATTGGCGTTTTGTTACGGTTTAAGTGCTCTACGAATGCGCGAATACCACCTTCATACATAAAGTGATCTTCTTTACCTTCTTCACGCTCATCACTTAAGTTGATTGATACGCCAGAGTTTAGGAATGAAAGCTCACGTAAACGCTTTGCTAGAATATCGTAGTGGAATTCGATATTGGTAAAGGTGTCTTCACTTGGCCAAAAGCGGATTCGTGTACCGGTTTTTTCAGTATCACCGATCACAGCCAATGGCGCATCAGGTACACCATGACGGTACACTTGTTGGTAAATATGGCCACCACGTTGAATAGTTAGCTCTACTTTTTCAGATAAGGCGTTAACAACTGATACACCTACACCGTGTAGACCACCCGATACTTTGTAAGAGTTATCATCGAACTTACCACCGGCGTGAAGTACCGTCATGATAACTTCTGCTGCTGATACACCTTCTTCTTCATGCATCTCGGTTGGAATACCACGACCGTCATCGCTTACCGATACCGAACCATCTTCATGGATAGTAACAATGATATCTTCACAGTGACCAGCAAGAGCTTCATCGATAGAGTTATCGACAACCTCAAAAACCATGTGGTGCAAGCCAGTACCATCATCGGTATCACCGATGTACATTCCTGGGCGCTTACGTACCGCATCGAGGCCTTTAAGCACCTTAATGCTTGATGAATCGTAATTATTGGACATTGAGTTACTCTCGCTTTAATTATCCTGCGGTTATTTTACCGTGTTCCACATGGAACAACTTGCCATTTTCATCAAGCATATCGGCAACTTGATCGTCACTAATAGCACTGATAAAGACTTGGGCGTTCGTTTCCTTTAATCGTTGCGCTAGCAACGCTCGCCTGTGGCTATCCAATTCGGAAGCAAAATCATCAATAAGGTAAATACATTGTTTGCCAGTCGCTTCTGTAAGATGTAAACCTTGCGCTAAGCGCAAAGCACACACCATCAATTTCAGTTGTCCACGAGACAACACGTCCTCAACAGGCGTACCGGCAACCTTTATCCGTAAATCAGCTTTGTGTGGCCCACTTACGGTATAGCCGAGTTGGCAATCACGTTCAAAATTGCGCTGCAACAACTCAGCATAAGGTGTTTCTTTTTCCCAGCCTCGGTAAAAGCCGAGTTGAATATCAAATTCAGGGAGAAAAACCTGAAATATCTCTGCGGCTTTTTCTTTTACCGCAGAAATGTAATCTTTACGCCATACACTTATTTCTTCTGCCAATAAGGCAAGCTCTTGATCCCAGTAACTGAGCTCTCGATAACTGCGGGCAGTTTTTAATAAGGCATTACGTTGTTTGGTTAATCGCTTTAAGCGCGCCCATGCATTATAGAACTTAGGTTCAACATGAAACACACCCCAATCGATAAACGCTCGGCGGTATTTAGGACCGCCGATTAATAAATCAAATCCTTCAGGGGTTATCAACTGTAATGGCAAAATCTGCGCAAGTTGTGCCAATTTTTGATTGGACTCCCCTGCTATTTTAACGTCAGTTGTCCCATCACGTTTTTTGTTGATCCCAATCGGCAGCATTAACTGAGTTTGGTTATCAACTACTCGGCCATGAATAAACAGCTCGGCCTGTTCATGACGGATCACTCTGCTCGTTAAGTGGCTACGGAACGAACGCCCATGACCTAAGTAATGGATAGCTTCCAATACACTGGTTTTGCCACTACCGTTAGCACCCACTAAAAAGTTAAAACCAGCAGCTAATGCTAAATCGCACGATGCAATATTACGAAAGTCGTGCACCATCAAACGAGTAAGTGCCATACCTATAGTCTGATAGGCATCACCACATACATGGCTTCATCGTTAGTGGCATCTTCAATTAACGACGGCGCATTAGCATCAGATAATGACAAACGAACTTGATCGCATTTAAGGGTGTTTAATACATCCAACACGTAGCTCACATTAAAACCAATTTCTAAGCTATCGCCTTGGTAATCAACATCAAGAAACTCTTCCGCTTCTTCTTGCTCTGGGTTGTTTGCGGTAATACGCATCTCACCATTAGACAAGTTAACCCGCACACCACGGAATTTTTCGTTTGATAAAATCGCCGCACGAGCAAATGCATTACGCATCTCTTCACAGCCAGCTTCAACAAACTTAGTGCTATTTTGTGGCATAACGCGACGATAATCAGGGAAGCGTCCATCAACTAATTTAGATGTGAAGACAAAGTTGTTCACTGTTGCGCGAATATTTGAATTACCAATTTGAATGTTGACTAACGATTCGGGGTTATCAAATAGACGAACCAACTCTAATACCCCTTTACGCGGTACGATAATTTGCTTCGTTGGTAATTCATGGCCTGTATCAATCGCACACACCGCCATACGGTGGCCGTCAGTTGCGACTGATCGTAAATGCTGACCATCAGTTTCAAACAACATACCATTTAAGTAGTAACGAACATCTTGGTTAGCCATTGAAAACTGCGTGCTATCAATCAACTGACGCATACGGCCTTGTTCAAGCGTAAATTCAACTTCGCTTTGCCAATCTTCAATATTTGGGAAATCAGCAGCAGGCAGTGTGGTTAATGTATAACGGCTACGGCTTGAACGAATAAGTACGCGATCACCTTCGTAACTCACCGAGATAGTGGCATTACTTGGTAAACCACGACAAATATCGAGGAACTTACGAGAAGGTACAGTAACCGTACCGGATTCATAATCCCCTTCAAGGGCAACCTTGGCGATAAGTTCAACTTCAAGATCGGTACCCGTCATCGACAAGCAACCATCTTCTACTTTCAACAAGATATTACCTAAAATAGGCAATGATGGACGACCACCAAGTGCCGCAGCAACTTGTTGTAAAGGCTTTAATAAATATTCGCGTTCGACGGTAAATTTCATATCAAGACGACAATGTTCTAATTAGGTTTGAATAATCTTCTTTAATATCGTGGCTCTCTTCACGCAGTTGCTCGATCTTACGGCAAGCATGAAGCACGGTAGTATGATCGCGGCCACCAAAAGCATCACCGATCTCAGGAAGACTGTGGTTGGTCAATTCTTTTGCCAGTGCCATTGCCATCTGACGAGGACGTGCAACACTGCGAGAACGACGCTTAGACAACATATCTGCCATCTTTATTTTATAGTATTCAGCAACAGTCTTCTGAATATTATCTATCGTGACCAGCTTTTCTTGCAGTGCTAGTAAGTCACGCAATGCTTCACGAACAAAATCAATCGTGATCGCACGACCAGTGAAGTTTGCATTGGCAATAACACGGTTCAATGCCCCTTCTAATTCGCGGACATTTGAACGAAGACGCTTGGCAATAAAGAACGCCACTTCATCAGCCAGACGAATATTATGATCTTCCGCCTTCTTCATTAAAATAGCAACGCGTGTTTCAAGCTCTGGCGGCTCAATTGCCACCGTTAAGCCCCAACCAAAACGTGATTTTAATCGATCCTCAACCCCGTTAATTTCACGCGGGTAACGATCTGAAGTCAAAATGATTTGCTGATTACCTTCTAATAACGCATTAAAGGTATGGAAGAACTCTTCTTGAGAACGCTCTTTATTAGCAAAGAATTGAATATCATCAATCAATAATGCATCAACGCTACGGTAATAACGTTTAAACTCTTCAATCGCATTATTTTGTAAGGCTTTGACCATATCCTGCACAAAACGTTCTGAATGCATGTAAACCACTTTGGCGTTCGGTTTACGATTAGCAATCGCATTACCGACCGCATGCAATAGGTGCGTTTTACCTAACCCGGTACCGCCATATAAAAACAATGGATTATACGCCGCTCCCGGATTATCAGATACCTGACGACACGCCGCTAAACCTAACTGGTTAGATTTACCTTCAACAAAATTATTAAAATTATGTTTTGGGTTGACGTTAGAACGGTAACCACCAGGCGATTCATTTTGCACCGGAGAAGGCGCAGACGCTGGCTCATGGTGGACGGCTGGTTGAGGTTCTACTTCAGGTTTTGATTTTGGCAAAGTAAAAACAGGAGGCGCAACTGGCTGCGGCGGTGCTGCAACAGGTTTGCTCCCAACTTCAAAATGCAGGCTCGGTGCATCTGCACCACAAAACTCATTAAGTAGACGATTGATGTTATTAAGATATTTATCGCGAACCCAATCTAATACAAATCGATTAGGAGCAAATAATGTCAAAGTATGATCATTTAATTCAGCCTGAAGCGGACGTAGCCACATACTGAATTCTGTCGCAGGGAGTTCTTCTTGAAGGCGTTGAAGGCACTGCAACCATAGCGAAGATGACAAGGTAGACTCCACACTGAATAAACAAAACATAAAAGGAAGATAATTTTATACTCGCTGAACAAGGATCACCAGTAAAGAGATCGCAGATCCAGTGAATAAGATCGAACTTATGCACATAGATCGCACAACAAGATGTAAGATCAGCACAAATTAACCCACCATTACCCACAGCTATATTAACACAGCTAGCACAAAGATAAGTCTTTCATTCCCCGTTTAATGCTATTTTTACTTAAGAATGACCATTTTATCATCGCCAATTATCATCCACAGGGAAAAGTTTTCATTGTGGGTAACCTTTTCTATCAATTTCCTCGCTCAGACATACAAAAAAGACATGATGACACACGGTAATATGCTAGCAATTAAACAAATAGTTATTTCAGATAGCTGTTAATTATTATTTAGTGCCAAGACAGAATTGATTACGCGCATAAAACACGACGAATAAAAGGTAAATATCGAATAAAAAATGGGATTACACCGACCATGGTTACCACTACACGGGTTGCATGTTCTACCACCAGCGTTATGGCAGAAACTATGGTAAAAGTCGGTATGTCAGGACGTTATTTCCCTTTTACATTTGTTAGTAACGACAAATTACAGAGATTTGAAGTCGACCTATGGCATGAGATAAGTCAACGTAATGACTATAAGGTTAAATTTGTTATCGCGAGTTTCTCTATCTAGATTGTTTGGACAATGATAAACAGGGCGTATTGATACTATTTCAACCAAAGGATTTGGTAACAATACCAACCCAATAATAATCACGCCCCCACCATTGATAGTTTAGCCCAATAGTGGCTCTCTCTTATCTTTCATTCCATCAGCACAACGGATCATCATTATGGGTTTTGATTTTAATTTTTACTTGGTTACGGCTTACCTCAGATCATACCAAGCTTGGTCGGGCTAGATGCATTTAGCGCAGCCGTGATGAGTCTTAGCATGCATTATGCCGCTTACATGTCTGAAAGTATTCGTGCTGCAATTATAATAGGGGGTGATCGAAACCAACGCTTATCCAACAGCGCTTTTAGGCGGTTAACAACAACGTATAAGCATTGGTCAAGCAATGGCATTAGACGCTGAATGATTGTTAGTTGATGAGCCAACATCAGTGTTGGATCCCCCTATGGGTAAATGAAGTATTAAGCTTGATCAATCAATTAGCGCAACAACAGCAAACCATGTTGATCGTTACTCATAAATTACAGTTTTCCCGTGAAGTCGCCGATAGCGTGATCGTCATCGCTGACGGCGAATTTGTCGAGCAAGGACCACCACACCAGATCTTCAGTCAACCTAAGGATCTACGGCCACAAGCGTTCTGAACACAAATTGAGATCCAATAAGGATCCTTGAACTTCGGCTAATAAAAAGTATAATGCAGCGCCCGTTGCCAGTTACACGTATATTTATTGACTCTTTGTTAGTCAGTGATTACAATTCCGCCTCTTTGTTAGAGGTGTTTGACTAATTTAAGTCAAAGACTGGTAACACACTTAAAAACTGATCAGTTAATTTAAGGTAACAAAATGTCTAAACGTACTTTCCAACCAACTGTTCTTAAGCGTAAGCGTACTCACGGTTTCCGTGCTCGCATGGCTACTAAGAACGGTCGTGCAACAATCAATGCACGTCGCGCTAAAGGCCGTAAGCGTCTTTCTAAGTAATCATCGACGATTATTTTGAAGAACTACGCTTTTTCTCGGGAGTTACGCTTGTTAACTCCCGAACATTATAAAACTGTCTTCCAGCAAGCTCATCGTGCTGGCTCTCCTCACTTAACTATTCTTGCCCGTTCTAACGAACTAAACTGCCCCCGTCTTGGTCTGGCTGTTCCAAAAAAACAGATTAAAACTGCTGTAGATAGAAATCGCTTTAAACGCATTGTGCGTGAAAGTTTTCGTCTGAAACAACATCAGCTTCCAGCAAAAGACTTCGTAGTGATTGCAAAGAAATCAGCTAACGAGTTGAGCAACGAAGAACTCTTCAAGTTGTTAGATAAGTTATGGCATCGCCTGTCTCGCCCTTCGCGTGGCTAGTCGTTGGACTAGTCCGCTTTTACCAAATGGCAATCAGTCCTCTCCTTGGGCCACGATGTCGTTTCACTCCGACCTGCTCTCAATATGCGATCGAAGCTGTAAAAACGCATGGAGCGCTAAAAGGTTGTTGGTTAGCGGCGAAACGTCTATTAAAATGTCATCCTTTAAATGACGGTGGTTACGACCCCGTTCCGCCTACTAAGCATAACGACAGAGAACATTAACTATGGGTTCCCAACGTAATATTCTGTTAATTGCCCTACTTTTTGTCTCATTCTTATTATTTCAACAATGGAATGCTGACAAAACTCCTAAGCCTCAAAGCCAAGGTGTAGCGCAACAATCGACACAAAGCAGTGATATCCCGTCACATTCTGCTGAAGGTCAGCCTCTAACTGATCAAACTAGCTCACAAAACTTAATTACCATAAAAACGAATGTACTGGAATTAACAGTCGATACGCTTGGTGGTGATGTAGTTGATGCTAAGCTGCTAAAATACAACAACACACTCGATTCAAAAGACCCGTTTGTACTGCTTAATGATACAGATGGTCATGAATACATTGCACAATCAGGTTTAATCGGCCCGAATGGTGCTGATTCTCAACAAGGTGGCCGTGCGCAATACAGCGTAACAGCAAAAGACTTTGTAATGGGTCCTGATCAAAATGAATTACGTGTACCGATGACATTTACTAAAGATGGCATCAATTACACTAAAACATTTGTTCTTAAGCGTAATGATTACGCTGTTAACGTTGATTACACCGTTGCGAACAACACTGATAAAGCAGCAAGCGTGCAGATGTATGCACAGCTTCGTCATAAGCTAAGTGATTCAGGCGGTAGCCTAACTATGCCTACTTACCTTGGTGGCGCATATTCTGCAAACGATACTAAGTACAAGAAATACAGTTTCGACGACATGAAGGAGAAGAACCTTGATGTTGCTGCGAACGAAGGTTGGGTTGCTATCATGCAACACTACTTTGTTTCTGCTTGGATCCCACGCGATGGCGCAGATCAAACGTCTCAAGTTTACTCTACAACTAGCAACGGTAACGGCTATATTGGTGTACGCATGCCAATCGAAACAATTGCACCTGGTAAGAGTAAAGAAATCAAAGCAACACTTTGGGTCGGTCCTAAGCTACAAAACGAAATGGCTGCAACGGCGAAGAACCTTAACCTAACAGTTGATTACGGTTGGTTATGGTTCATTGCTAGCCCGCTACACAAGCTATTATCATTTATCCATAGCCTTGTGGGTAACTGGGGTATTGCAATCATCATCCTAACGTTTATCGTTCGTGGTGCGATGTATCCACTAACAAAAGCGCAATACACGTCGATGGCTAAAATGCGTATGCTTCAGCCTAAGATCCAAGCAATGCGCGAGCGTCTAGGTGATGACCGTCAACGTCAAAGCCAAGAGATGATGGAACTGTACAAGAAAGAGAAAGTTAACCCACTGGGTGGCTGTCTTCCTATCTTACTACAGATGCCAATCTTCATTGCACTGTACTGGGCATTAATGGAATCGGTTGAATTGCGTCACGCGCCATTCTTCGGTTGGATCCATGACTTGTCAGCACAAGACCCGTACTACGTGCTACCTATCTTAATGGGTATCACTATGTTCTTTATCCAGAAGATGAGTCCGTCAACAGTGACAGACCCTATGCAGCAGAAGATCATGACCTTTATGCCGGTTATGTTTACTTTCTTCTTCCTGTTCTTCCCTTCAGGTCTAGTACTTTACTGGTTAGTGTCAAACATCGTTACACTGATCCAGCAAACGATTATTTTCCGTGCCCTTGAGAAAAAAGGCTTACACAGCAGTAAAAAAGCGAAGTAATCTTCTCTAGCACTAAAAAGGCGACCCTCGGGTCGCCTTTTTTATTTGCATTACTCGGACTTTAGTACGAATATTATTGGTTAAAATTTAATCTTTCTATGGCAGAGCCCGGCACGACATTATGAATCCAGATTTAAATACAGCAGCACTCCCTGATTACGGTTGGTCATCATTTATCGCCACTCCCTTACATGAACTTCTTGCATTCATTCATGGCATCGTGGGTAACTGGGGCGTCGCCATCATTATTCTAACGTTGATTGTCCGTGGCTTAATGTATCCACTAACTAAAGCGCAATACACATCAATGGCTAAGATGCGTATGCTGCAACCGAAAATCCAAGCGATGCGTGAGCGTTTCGGCGACGACCGCCAACGTCAAAGCCAAGAGATGATGGCGCTGTACAAGAAAGAGAAAGTTAACCCATTGGGTGGCTGCTTACCTTTGCTAATACAAATGCCCATTTTTATTGCGCTTTATACCGTATTGAATCTATCTACAGAGCTGCGTAACGCGCCCTTTTTTGGGTGGATCCAAAACTTATCAGCGCAAGACCCATACTATGTACTGCCGATTTTAATGGGTATCACTATGTTCTTTATCCAAAAGAATAACCCCTCTACCGTCACTGATCCCATGCAAAAGAAAATCATGACGTTTATGCCTGTAATATTCACGGTTTTCTTCTTGTACTTCCCTGCTGGACTTGTGCTGTACTGGTTAACCTCCAATATTGTCACCTTGATCCAACAAACTATTATTTTCCGTAAATTAGAACAGCAGGGCTTACATAGTCGAAAAAAGACGAAGTAAGAGAATATTTGCACTGAGGTGGCTTTTTAGCCACCTTTTTTATTTGCCTAATTAGGTGTTACACGCAACACTAGTTTACAATTCCCCTGTTTTTATCAAGCAAAGCCAAGGTTATGAATCAACACATCGATACTATCGTCGCTCAAGCGACACCGCCGGGTCGTGGTGGCGTCGGCATCATCCGCGTTTCAGGTCCTAAAGCCAAAGAGGTTGCGCTTGCTGTTGCAGGTCGCGAACTGAAAACGCGTTACGCTGAATACCTTCCTTTTAAAAATGAAGATGGCACCGCACTGGATCAAGGCATCGCCCTCTTTTTTAAAGGCCCTAACTCATTTACTGGCGAAGATGTGTTGGAACTCCAAGGTCATGGTGGCCCTGTACTGATGGATATGATGATCCGTCGTATCTTAAAAATTGACGGGATCCGTGCAGCACGTCCTGGTGAGTTCTCAGAGCGCGCCTTTATGAACGATAAGCTCGATTTAGCGCAAGCAGAAGCGATTGCCGACTTAATTGATGCAAGCTCTGAAGAAGCGGCAAAGAGTGCGTTTAAATCACTGCAAGGGGCATTCTCAACCAAAGTAAATGAACTGGTTGAAGCCTTGATCCATTTACGTATTTTTGTAGAAGCAGCAATTGATTTCCCAGAAGAAGAAATTGATTTTCTTTCTGATGGTAAAGTCGGTGGTGATTTAAATGGCATTATCGAGCGCTTAAATGCAGTACGTAAAGAAGCCAACCAAGGCGCAATTATGCGTGAAGGCATGAAAGTCGTCATTGCGGGTCGCCCTAATGCAGGTAAATCTAGCCTGTTGAATGCTCTATCTGGTAAAGATAGCGCGATTGTGACAGATATTGCAGGTACGACTCGTGACGTATTGCGTGAGCATATCCACATTGATGGCATGCCTCTGCACATTATTGATACTGCAGGTTTGCGTGAAGCCTCTGATGAAGTAGAGCGCATTGGTATTGAACGTGCGTGGGATGAAATTGAGCATGCTGATCGCGTTCTGTTTATGGTTGATAGCACCACGACAGATGCGACCGATCCCAAAGAGATCTGGCCTGATTTCATTGAGCGTCTGCCGGCTGATATGGGTTTAACTGTGATTCGTAACAAAGCAGAGCTTACCGGTGAACAAGCGGGTATCTGTCATGCCAATAATCCAACCTTAATTCGATTATCAGCACGTACAGGCGATGGCGTAGATGCCCTACGTGAACACCTAAAACAATGTATGGGTTTCTCTGGTACCACTGAAGGCGGCTTTATGGCTCGCCGCCGTCACTTAGATGCCCTAGAGCGTGCCGCTGAGCACCTCGATATTGGTAAAGAGCAGCTTGAAGGCTTTATGGCAGGTGAAATTCTTGCTGAAGAGTTACGTCTTGCTCAACAACACTTAAGTGAGATCACAGGTGAATTTACATCGGATGATTTACTCGGTCGTATCTTTACCTCGTTCTGTATTGGTAAGTAAATACTAACCATTGATAACAGAAACAAGAAAACGTCATATATCTTTGATATATGACGTTTTTTATTATTTTTTATCTTCACTTTTCGGCGCTTTAGGATAATTAATACTGATATATTCTGGCTCTTCAATACCCGCTTGTTGGTTTAATACTCGGGTCAATGCAAAATAGTAGTTCACTAACAAGTTAGTAAAGCGCGGTAAGGTCTCTGGTACATTTTTACCCGAAGCGTCCACTAACACTAATTGACGAACCACTTTCTTCGCTAAACTTCGACATTGATGCAACAGCACAACCGAACCAACACCACGAGGCAAAACAAAGCGTTTATTGTTATCCGTCACCTGATCTCGGAAATGGTGGTAATCCGATTTGAGTTTCTCGATATCAGTTTCAAAAATCCCACATTTTCCCCGAATAGAACCATTGAGATGGAACAGATGTGGCTGTAACCATGCTAATGATTGGCGGATCTCCCCCTCTTCAAGTTGAGATAATGCCAGCCCTGTATAGGTGCATAATTCATCGGTTAGAATTTCAAAATCACACAAGGGGGAGTCTTCAAATATAAAGGGATAAGCCAGCTCATCAATATCACCTGAGAACTTTAATGTCATTGGTACCACCTTAAGATAACGAATCCTGCGATATTAACAGAGTGATACACGACTGTAATTGACAGCATAATCAAAATCGCTAACTATGACGCCACCTTTTGTTCGCCCAAGGAAGAGCGACAAGCAGCCTTTATCATGCTTTCGATGACTATTATGCGCCAATTTTTTCATGCTTTTTCACTGTGTACCATATTACTACTCAGCAGCCCAAGTAATGCTGAACAAGCAACAACCTACCCGCTTACAGTAATGGATGCGACTCAAAAAATGGTCTCTCTCAACAACCCACCATTGCGTGTATCATCAAAAAGTATGTTCAGTGATCAGGTATTAATTGAATTACTACCAGCTCATCAAATCACAAGCTTAAGTCGATTAAGTAACGATCCGACTTACTCTTTGATCGCTAATAAATTACCGACAACAATCCCACTATTGGATCTGAATATTGAACGCACTATCGCTAACCAACCTGATTTACTGATTGCAGCCAATTGGAGCGACCAACAAAAAGTGAATATCCTGCGTCAAGCAGGGATCAATGTTTTTGTATTTAATACCGTATATACATTAGCTGATATTGAAAAAAACATTCTCATGTTAGGTAAATTAGTTAATCAAAACCAACGCGCTCAGCAGTTAGTCGAGACGATGGATCGTAAATTAAAACAACACGTCATCATTCCCAAGCACCGACTTACCGCCGTTGAATACACCCCATGGGGCGCATCAAGCAACCGCCAATCAACCATTAATACCATTTTTGAGCAAGCAGGCTTAATCAATGCCATTGCTGCAACCCAAGGGGATAAATACGGTCAAGTACCACTGGCAAAAGAGCAGTTATTACTTATCAATCCTGATGTCATTATTGTTCCTGGAACCTGTGGTAAAGATACCAATGATAGCAGTAACACCTTTCGTCAGGAGTTATTAAACGATCCTTCACTACAACAATTAAACGCCATAAAACACCACAAAGTGATCTGTTTGCCTCAAGCACTACGTTCAACAGATAGCCAGTATATTGTTGATGCCATTATCTATTTAAACCATCGCGTTTATGGCAAACCTCATGCCTAAATTAGCAACTTCCTATCAGTGGTTACTGACGAGCGTCATCTTTATTATTACTGTTATAGCGTATCTCAGCTTAGGCTCTGTCTCTATCCCAATAACAGATATCACAGGTCTGCTACATACTTATCTCGTCCAAGGTAGCCACGCAGCAGCGGAGCAATATCCACTCGCCAATGCTATCGTGCTCCATATTCGCCTCCCCCGTGCTTGTGCCGCCATATTAGCGGGTGGTGCATTAGCCCTTGCAGGTGCTTGTAGCCAAGGATTATTTAAAAACCCCTTGGCCAGCCCTGATATTTTAGGGATCAGTGCCGGTAGCAGCTTTGCTGCTGTTATCGCCATCGTCACAGGGATCAGTGCCGCAGCTATAGGTTGGCTACCTCTTTTCACGACTATTGGCGCACTTACTAGCGCTTTATTGGTATATATGCTCGCGGCTAAATCTCACCAACAAGGACTATTTATTATCTTGGCAGGTCTCGCAGTATCAAGTTTGCTAGGAGGCTTAACCATGGGCGTATTACTGACTGCACAACAATATGAGATCAGCGAGTTTGTCTTCTGGACAATGGGAGGATTAGACTCTCGCATCTGGCAACAGTTGCTATGGCCCACACCGATCATTGTTATTGCAGCAATCGTGCTGTTACGCCATGGCCAAGTTTTAAACTTGCTGGCTTTAGGTGAACAAAATGCCCATGGTATGGGCGTTAATGTCAGGCGCAGCCGATTCACATTACTGGTATTAACCACCGTACTCACCGCAATGGCTATTGCGGTAGCAGGCCCGATTGGCTTTATCGGCTTAATCGTACCGCATTTGGTTCGTCTTCTTTTAGGACCAGATAATCGACGGTTACTGCCATTTTCAGCTATTTTCGGCGCTTTATTTTTATTACTGTGCGATCTTCTAGCGCGAACCGTGATCGCTCCCAATGAATTGAAAACAGGGATCATTACCGCCGTGATTGGTGGCATTTATTTTATTGCCCTATTGATCCGTAGTCAGTACCAAGGGATAGCCCAATGAATACGATCATTCAAGCCAAACACCTTTCTTTTCAGCAAGGAAACAAGCCATTATTAACCGATATCAATTTCACAATTGGCGCAGGTGAACTGGTTGGGATTATTGGTCCAAATGGTGCAGGAAAAAGTACATTATTAAAGTGTTTAGCGGGCTATTTGACGCCGTCATCTGGCGAGATATTTCTCAAAGAAAAACGACTTTCCAGTTATCGTCACCAACAACGTGCACAGCACATGAGTTATCTCCCCCAACATACAGAGCCAGCGTTCGCTTTTTTAGTCAAAGATGTAATTGATTACGGCCGCTACAGCCACAACAACCCAATAAGTGACAAAGAGTTTAATAGAACCATCCATCAATTAAACATTGAAAAACTATTAAATCAATCACTTAATCAACTATCGGGAGGAGAACAACAACGCGTACACTTTGCTCGTCTATTACTTCAAAACGCTGATTGCATGTTACTGGACGAGCCCACAGCCAGCCTAGATATCGGCCATGAATCTGAGTTAATGAATATCCTCGCAGCGCAATGCCAACAAGGCAAAACGGCGCTGGTGGCCATTCACAACCTCAATACTGCACTTGAATTCTGCGATCAGTTATTACTTTTACAGCAGGGTGAATTAATTGCCTTTGATACCCCAGATAACGTATTAACTCCTTCTCGATTACATCAGTTATACCAAGATAACATCACGATTTGTCGCCACCCAACATCCGATAAACTTTATCTGACGCCACGAAGAAAATAGATCCTTTTTTTACATCATAAAACGATAGGATCGACCGGTTTGTTATGATCATAAGCCTGTGATTAAAATATCAAGATCGTGTGGGTAAGATCATTAGTGATATATTATCCACAACAGTATGATCTCCAATCTAAGATCATCTATCTACTTTATAACTCGACCTTTTCTTATAAAGTACCCACATATTTTCCTCTTAATTAAGACTTAATTTGCTGGTGGATATCAGTTAGCCATAGATAAGTGAATAAAATGGCGATAACCTACAGCAAAGAATATCTAATTGATGATAAAAATCATCGAAATTAACAATCAACACGAGCTAGATCTTTGCTAATTCAAAGGCTCTAGCTTTTTCTATCTATATAAAGGATAACTATGAGCTCACTTAGCCTTATTACCGGTAGTACTTTAGGTGGCGCTGAATATGTCGCCGATCATTTAGCAGAATTGCTCGAAGATAATGGCCACCAAGCTGAAGTCATCAATCAAGCAGAGTTTTCAGAGCTCGATCAAGACACTATCTGGCTAATCATTTGCTCAACGCACGGTGCTGGCGACTATCCTGATAACTTTTTGCCATTTGTAGAGCAACTCACTCAACAACAACCCACACTGAGCGGTGTTAAATTTGCTGTCATTGGGCTTGGTGATAGTAATTACGATACCTTCTGTGCGGCAGGTAAGAAAATAGAAGGATTATTACTTTCTTTAGGTGCAAAGCAGATCGGTGAACGTCTTGATATTGATGTTTCAGAGACACCAGTGCCTGAAGAGCCTGCTGAAGCATGGTTTAATAACTGGAAAAACTTAATTACTGATTAAAAAACCATCAATAGTTACTCAGTTTCCAGCTTATTTCGATCTTTTTTCTGTGGATAACTATAGATCTAAACGGTGGTCAACCCATAGTTATCCATTTAATAACTTATATGACTTCCTCCCCCTGTGTATAAGTAGCTTTTTTGATCCCAGCCTATACACGATCAGATCCAAGCTCCTACACAAGAAATGATCCTTCTTAAATACATGATCATTAGGATCATTTGTCGGTTATCCACACGATCGTACGATCCTAATAGTAGATCTAATAGAAGATCTCTTTAAAAAGATCTTATATATATTTAAAGAGCGTAATTAAACTGATCAAATGATCTTGATGAAATATTCTCTCTTGCACAGAAAAAGGATAGAATGTCCGCCCTTTGCTCGAGTTAACTCACTGGCTATTTAAATACCTGAGGAAGTTCCATGTTTTACCAGGAAAAATTTGATGTCATCGTTGTGGGTGGTGGTCATGCAGGCACAGAAGCCGCATTGGCAGCAGCCCGAATGGGACAAAAAACCTTACTGTTGACCCATAATATCGATACGTTGGGCCAAATGTCGTGCAACCCAGCTATTGGCGGGATCGGGAAAGGACACCTGGTTAAAGAAGTTGATGCCCTTGGTGGATTAATGGCGCAAGCCATTGATAAAGGTGGTATTCAATTTCGTACACTGAACTCATCGAAAGGTCCTGCAGTACGTGCGACTCGTGCTCAAGCAGACCGCGCATTATACAAAGCAGCTGTTCGTAACGTATTAGAAAACCAAGAAAATCTAATGATTTTCCAACAAGCCGTCACTGATTTAATTGTTGAAAATCACCGTGCTGTTGGTGTTGTAACGGAAATGGGCTTAAAGTTTCACGCCAAAGCCGTTGTGTTAACTGTTGGTACTTTCCTTGGTGGTAAGATCCACATTGGTATGGAAAACTACAGTGGCGGACGTACTGGTGATCCTGCATCGAATGCCCTCGCGGATCGTCTACGCGAATTACCATTACGTGTTGATCGCTTAAAAACAGGTACTCCTCCACGTATTGATGCGCGCAGTGTTGATTTCAGTGTGCTTGAAGAGCAGCACGGTGATAACCCGACACCAACATTTTCATTTATGGGTAAGTCGTCGGATCATCCACGTCAAATCCCATGTTTTATTACTTACACCAATGAACGCACACATGAAGTGATCCGCAATAATTTGGATCGTAGCCCAATGTATGCCGGTGTTATTGAAGGAATTGGTCCACGTTACTGTCCTTCGATTGAAGATAAAGTGATGCGTTTTGCAGATAAAAATAGTCACCAGATCTTCATTGAGCCGGAAGGCTTAACGACAAATGAATTATATCCAAACGGGATCTCCACCAGCTTACCGTTTGATGTACAAATGCAAATTGTTCGTTCAATGAAAGGCTTTGAGAACGCAACCATTATGCGTCCAGGTTATGCGATTGAATATGATTTCTTTGACCCTCGCGATCTAAAACAAACCTTCGAAAACAAATATATCGATGGTCTGTTCTTTGCAGGACAAATTAACGGTACGACAGGTTACGAAGAAGCGGCAGCACAAGGCTTAATGGCGGGTATGAACGCCGCGCTTCAAGTTCAAGATAAAGAAGGCTGGAGTCCTCGTCGTGATCAAGCATACATGGGCGTATTGATTGATGATCTATCAACGATTGGTACTAAAGAACCATACCGTATGTTTACTTCTCGTGCCGAATACCGCTTATTGCTTCGTGAAGACAATGCTGATTTACGCTTAACCCCAATGGGTCGTGAGTTTGGTTTAGTTGATGATGCTCGCTGGTCTCGTTTCAATCAAAAAATTGAAAATATGGAACTTGAACGTCAACGTCTGAAAGATATTTGGATCAATCCAAAATCGGATCATGTTGATGAATTAAACAAAATTCTTAAAGCGCCGATCGCTCGTGAAGCGAGTGGTGAAGATCTTCTTCGTCGTCCTGAAGTGACTTACGAACAACTGACAAGCATCGAAACATTTGCACCAGCGCTTGACGATATTGAAGCGCGTGAGCAAGTTGAGATCCAGGTGAAATACCAAGGTTATATTGATCGTCAGCGTGATGAAGTTGAAAAATCCCTGCGTCATGAAACTACTAAGCTGCCATTTGATATTGATTACAGCAATGTTAAAGGCCTATCGAATGAAGTAGTGGTAAAACTTAATGATGCAAAACCTGAATCAATTGGTATGGCATCACGTATTTCAGGTATTACCCCTGCTGCGATTTCGCTGTTATTGGTTTATTTGAAAAAACACGGCTTATTAAAAAAAGGCGAATAAGGGCTAAACAATGAAACAACGATTAGTACAACTTATCGCCCAAACTGAACTGCAGGTCACAGAACAGCAACTTGACCAGCTGATCGGTTATGTAGAACTGCTGCACAAATGGAATAAAGCGTATAATCTGACGTCAGTCCGTGATCCTAACGAAATGTTAGTTAAACATATTATGGATAGTATTGTCGTCAGCCAGTATTTAGATGGCGCTAGTTACATTGATGTTGGAACAGGACCGGGACTGCCAGGTATTCCGTTGGCGATTATGTGTCCTGATAAATCATTTACCTTGTTAGATAGCTTAGGTAAACGCATCCGTTTTATTCGCCAAGTGATCCATGAGCTAAAAATTACCAATGTGACGCCAGTACAAAGTCGCGTTGAAGAGTTTGAAGCCGGTGATGGCTTTGATGCAGTGTTAAGTCGTGCGTTTGCTTCAATGGCCGATATGGTTAACTGGTGCCACCATCTACCAAAATCAGGTGGTCAGTTCCTCGCATTGAAAGGCCAATATAACGAGCAAGAAGCGGCAGAACTGCCAGAATGGTGCTCAGTTATAGAAGTGAAATCTTTACAGGTTCCTGATTTAGAAGGTGAGCGTCATCTAGTAGTCTTGACGGCAAAGGATTAATTGTTGAGGTTTTCTTGTGGGAAGAATCATAGCGGTAGCAAATCAAAAAGGTGGTGTGGGTAAAACCACCACCTGTGTAAATTTAGCAGCATCCTTGGCTGCAACCCAACGTAAAGTATTAGTGGTTGATCTTGATCCACAAGGTAATGCAACCATGGCCAGTGGGGTTGATAAATACCAAGTTGATGCCACCGCTTATGATCTTTTGGTCGAGGAAACGCCATTTAATGACGTTGTTATAAAAGAAACGACGGGGGGCTATCATTTGATAGCCGCTAATGGTGATGTCACTGCTGCTGAAATAAAGTTGATGGAAGTGTTTGCCCGTGAAGTGCGTCTACGTACTGCACTTGCCAAGGTTCGTGATGACTACGACTATATTTTTATTGACTGTCCCCCTTCGCTAAACTTACTCACCATTAATGCTATGACAGCGGCGGATTCCGTATTAGTGCCGATGCAATGTGAGTATTTTGCTCTTGAAGGCTTAACAGCATTAATGGATACCATTAGCAAGTTAACAGCGGTGGTGAATAGTGAACTTAAAATAGAAGGTTTACTGCGCACCATGTTTGATCCTCGGAATAGATTAGCTAACGAAGTCTCTCAACAGCTGAAAAAACACTTTGGTGACAAAGTCTATCGTACCGTTATTCCACGCAATGTCCGTTTAGCAGAAGCGCCAAGCCATGGTCGTCCTGCGATGTATTACGATAAGTATTCTAGTGGCGCTAAAGCCTATTTAGCGCTCGCGGGTGAAATGATTCGTCGTGATGAATTAGCATTACAAACGGTGACTTCTGAGGACGCATAAGGCTTTTCATGAATTTTAATAAACGTGGTTTAGGCAAAGGCCTTGATGCCTTGCTTTCTACCAGTGCAGTCGCACAAGCTAAGCAACAAACCCATCAACAAACAGCACTTTCGACTTCAAACAATGACAGTGAATTACGGGACCTTGCGATTGAACTGCTGCAATCGGGTCAGTTCCAGCCGCGTAAATCGATAGCTGATGATACGCTTGCGGAGCTTGCTGAATCGATTCAAGCCCAAGGGATCATTCAACCTATTGTTGTTCGACGTTTAGCTGATCAACGTTTTGAAATTATTGCCGGTGAGCGTCGTTGGCAAGCGGCTAAAATCGCAGGATTAACGACGGTGCCTTGTTTGGTTAAAAGCGTTGATGATCGCGCGACAATTGCTATTGCGTTGATTGAAAATATTCAACGTGAAGATCTCAATGTAATAGAAGAAGCGGTGGCTTTAGCACGACTACAGCAAGAGTTTTCACTGACTCACCAGCAAATTGCTGAAGCGGTCGGGAAATCACGTGCTGCCGTCTCTAACTTATTGCGTTTAAACCAGTTAAGCGAGCCTGTTAAACAATTAGTGGAGCAGAAAAAACTCGAAATGGGTCATGCAAGGGCTTTATTATCCTTAGATGAAACACAACAGTTAGCTGTAGCACAAAAAATTGTCAATAATTTGTTAACTGTACGTGAAACTGAAAAACTGGTTAAAACACTTTTAAATCCATCAATACCTAAAGTGCCTGCATCACAAAGTGAACATGTTGTTTTATTACAAAACAGGCTAACTGAGCAATTAGGCACTAAGGTGGCGATTAATCAAACTAAAAGTGGCAAAGGAAAAATCGTTATTAACTTTGAACAGCAAGACAAGTTAGAGCAAATTCTTGCAATTCTCGATAATAAAATGTGATGTTAGAGCTGCAATTTTTGTTAAAAAAATAACATCATCGTGATCAAGTTAGAGTGTTGTAAAATCTAACTGTTTTTTTTGCTGCTATTTGATTGCAATCAATCTAATGAGCCGTATAATTTTCGCTGTTTTCCCAAGCACGGATTGTGTAAAGGAATGGACTCGAGGAACGAATACATGGTATCGACGCTAGCTAAACCGGGACGCCAACTGGCAAAACGGTTGCTGTTACTACAATCTGGCGTCGTGATAGCAACGGCATTAACGGCAGTTTTTGCTGTCAATGTTGACTGGGGAATCTCTGCATTGATTGGCGGTGGCATCTTTGTTATTGCCAATACTGTCTTCGCGATGTGTGCCTTCATGTTTAGTGGTGCTAGGAATGCACGGCTAGTCATGGCGTCATTTTATGGCGGAGAAGTGCTTAAAATTCTTATCACAGTCATCCTTTTTGCCATTGCTTACCTGTATATGGGAGTGGAACTTGTTCCTCTCAAACTAACCTATTTGCTGGCCCTTGGTATTAATATTTTTGGACCGGTTTTATTCATTAACAACAACAAATAGGATGAGTTATGGCTGCGCAAGGTGAAGCGCTAACGTCTGCAAGTTATATCACTCACCACTTGACCAACTTATCAACCGATAAATTGGGCTTAGTGAGTGAAGGTAGCTTTTGGGCGGTAAACATAGATAGCCTTATCTTCTCTGTTTTGACCGGTTTAGCTTTTCTATGGCTATTTCGTTCAGTAGCGAAGAAGGCATCATCAGGAGTTCCAAGTAAAGTACAATGTTTTGTTGAAATGGTTGTTGAATTCGTTGATACCAACGTCAAAGATACTTTCCATGGCCGCAATCCACTTGTAGCTCCGTTAGCACTAACTATTTTCTGCTGGATTTTACTGATGAATATCATGGACCTTGTGCCTATTGATTTCATTCCGTATGCCGCACAAAGTATCGGGATCCCTTATATGAAAGTGGTTCCAAGTGCTGACGTTAACATCACCATGGCAATGGCGCTAGGCGTGTTCGCATTGATGATTTACTACAGCATCAAAGTGAAAGGTCTTGTCGGTTTTGCTAAAGAACTGGCTCTTCACCCGTTCAATCACCCTATCATGATCCCGTTTAACCTTCTTCTTGAAGTGGTATCGCTATTAGCGAAGCCTATTTCACTAGGTATGCGTTTATTCGGTAACATGTTTGCAGGTGAGGTGGTGTTTATCCTAATCGCGGCACTAATGCCGTGGTGGGCTCAATGGCTAGGCTCGGTACCGTGGGCTATTTTCCACATTCTGGTCATTACAATTCAAGCTTTCGTATTCATGATGTTAACTATCGTGTACCTGTCTCAGGCACATGAAGACAATCATTAACGATTTTTTGTAACATTTTTTATTATATTGGCGTTTTGCCGACAACTATAAACTGGAGATAGTGATGGAAACTTTACTAAGCTTTTCTGCAATTGCCGTGGGCATCATTGTAGGTCTTGCTTCCCTTGGTACAGCGATCGGCTTCGCACTTCTAGGTGGTAAATTCCTTGAGGGTGCTGCACGTCAACCTGAAATGGCTCCAATGCTTCAAGTTAAGATGTTCATCATCGCTGGTCTACTTGATGCGGTACCAATGATCGGTATCGTAATCGCGCTGCTATTCACATTCGCAAACCCATTTGTTGGTCAGCTAGCTGGTTAATAAATCGTAATGTCAGCTTGTTTCAAGCTGACATTAAGTAGCAAATGGACTCTAGCAACCCTTTTAAAGGAGATGCGTTGTGAATATGAATGCAACTTTGCTGGGTCAAGCTATCGCTTTCTTCCTCTTCGTGGTGTTCTGCATGAAATATGTATGGCCACCGATTATGGAAGCGATTGAAGAACGTCAGAAAAAAATTGCTGACGGCTTGGCTGCCGCAGATCGCGCAGCTAAAGACCTTGACCTTGCACAAGCGAATGCTTCTGATCAACTAAAAGAAGCGAAACGCGCTGCGAGCGAGTTGATCGAGCAAGCAAACAAGCGTAAAGCTCAAATTATCGATGAAGCGAAAACGGAAGCACAAACTGAGCGCGAGAAAATCCTTGCGCAAGGTATGGCTGAAATTGAAGCGGAACGTAATCGTGCTCGTGATGAGTTAAGAAAACAAGTTGCAACTCTAGCTGTGATTGGTGCTGAGAAGATCATTGAGCGCTCCATTGATGTGGATGCTCAAGCCGATATTCTTAACAAAGTCACTGCAGAACTGTAATTAAAGGGGCAAGCATATGTCACAAATGACTACAATCGCACGCCCCTACGCTAAAGCAGCTTTTGACTTTGCGGTCGAGACGAACCAACTAGCTCAGTGGGCAGAAATGCTGAACTTTGCCAGTGAAGTAGCAAAAAATGACACTATGCAGGATGTACTGGATAGCGGATTTGCTGCGGATAAGCTAACTGAAATTTTTGTTTCAGTATGCGGTGAGCAACTCGATGAATTCGGTCAAAACCTTCTAAAGGTGATGGCTGAAAATGGACGCCTTAAGGCGCTACCTGATGTCTGTGATGAATTCATGCTGATGAAACATGAGCATGAGCACACCATCGAAGCGACAGTAATTTCTGCTATTGCTTTAGATGATAATCAACTAGATGCCATTAGCGTGAAACTTGAGCAGCGTTTAGCGCGTAAAGTTATGCTGACTTGCAGTGTAGACGAGACCCTGATTGCCGGGGTTGTAATTAGAGCTGGAGACCTTGTTATCGATAACTCTGTACGGGGCAAATTGAACCGTCTGAGCGATACTTTGCAGTCTTGATTTGGGGAATTGGAGCATGCAACTTAATTCCACGGAAATTAGCGCACTGATCAAACAACGTATTGAAAACTTCAACGTTGTAAGTGAAGCGCGTAACGAAGGTACTATCGTTTCTGTAAGCGACGGTATTATTCGTATCCATGGCCTTGCTGACGTAATGCAAGGTGAAATGATTGAACTACCAGGCGGACTATTCGCACTAGCACTTAACCTTGAGCGTGACTCGGTAGGTGCAGTTGTAATGGGCCCTTATGCTTCTCTACAGGAAGGCATGAAGGTAACCGGTACTGGTCGTATTCTTGAAGTACCTGTAGGTCCTGCGCTACTTGGTCGTGTTGTAAACACACTAGGTCAGCCTATCGATGGTAAAGGTCCAATTGAAACAGAGACATTCTCTCCTGTTGAAGTAATTGCACCGGGTGTAATCGATCGTAAATCTGTTGATCAACCAGTACAAACTGGTTACAAAGCAGTTGACTCAATGATCCCAATCGGCCGTGGTCAGCGTGAGCTTATCATCGGTGACCGTCAGACTGGTAAAACAGCGATGGCTATCGATGCCATCATCAACCAGAAAAATTCTGGTATCTACTCTGTGTATGTGGCTATTGGCCAGAAAGCTTCAACTATCGCTAACGTAGTTCGTAAGCTGGAAGAGCACGGCGCACTGGAAAACACTATCGTAGTTGTAGCATCAGCATCAGAAGCTGCTGCGCTACAATACCTAGCACCATACTCTGGTTGTGCGATGGGCGAATACTTCCGTGACCGCGGCGAAGATGCACTGATCGTATACGATGACCTGTCTAAGCAGGCTGTTGCTTACCGTCAAATCTCACTATTGCTTAAGCGTCCACCTGGTCGTGAAGCATTCCCTGGTGATGTTTTCTACCTTCACTCGCGTCTTCTAGAGCGTGCTTCTCGTGTAAGCGAGCACTACGTTGAGAAATTCACTAACGGTGAAGTGAAAGGTCAAACCGGATCGCTAACGGCACTACCGATTATCGAAACCCAAGCGGGTGACGTATCGGCATTCGTACCGACTAACGTTATCTCTATCACCGATGGTCAGATCTTCCTACAAACAGAGCTATTCAACGCTGGTATTCGTCCTGCTGTTGACCCAGGTATCTCTGTATCGCGTGTAGGTGGTGCTGCCCAAACCAAGATCATCAAGAAACTGTCGGGTGGTATTCGTACCGCACTTGCACAGTACCGTGAACTTGCAGCGTTTGCACAGTTCTCGTCTGACCTTGATGACGCTACTAAGAAACAGCTAGATCATGGTCAGAAAGTAACTGAACTGATGAAGCAAAAACAATACGCGCCAATGTCTGTATTTGAGCAAGCGGTTGTTATCTTTGCAGCTGAAAAAGGCTACTTGAATGATGTTGAGCTAACTAAGCTTGCTGATTTCGAAGCAGCGTTACTTTCTTACGCGAAAGGTCAGTTTGCTGAGCTTGTAGCTCAGATAGATGAAACGGGTGCTTACAACGATGAAATCGCTGCGCAGTTTGCAAAACTGCTAGAAGATTTCAAAGCGACCCAGACTTGGTAATTGGTTGGTGATCGCTTGCGATCACCTTCTAACGGAGAGTAACGATGGCCGGCGCAAAAGAGATTCGTAACAAGATCGGTAGTGTTAAAAACACGCAAAAGATCACTAAAGCGATGGAAATGGTGGCTGCTTCTAAAATGCGTAAAACGCAGGAAGCAATGGAGTCATCACGTCCATACGCACAAACTATGCGCAAAGTGATCGGTCATATCGCCCTTGGTAGCCTCGAGTATAAGCATCCTTATCTTGAAGAGCGTGAAGCCAAGCGCGTTGGTTACATCATTGTTTCAACTGACCGTGGTTTGTGTGGTGGCTTGAACATTAACTTGTTCAAAAAAGCGATCACCGATATTAAAACATGGTCAGATAAAGGTGCCGATGTTGATTTAGCGCTAATTGGAGCTAAAGCAACAGCATTCTTTAATAGCTACGGCGGTAACGTAGCAGCTCAAGTATCAGGCCTTGGTGACACGCCAAGTGTTGATGAGTTGATCGGTACTGTTGGCGTAATGCTGAAGAAATATGATGAAGGCCAACTGGATCGTCTGTATGTGGTTTACAACCAGTTTGTAAATACCATGGTACAGCAACCAGTGATTGATCAATTGTTGCCTTTGCCTAAGTCAGAAGACGAAGAAATGCAGCGCAACCATTCTTGGGATTATATTTATGAGCCCGAGCCTAAACCGCTACTAGATACCCTATTGGTTCGCTATGCCGAATCACAAGTGTACCAAGGTGTGGTTGAGAACCTTGCCAGTGAGCAAGCGGCACGAATGGTAGCGATGAAAGCTGCAACAGATAATGCAGGGGATCTGATTGATGAACTGCAACTTGTGTACAACAAAGCCCGTCAGGCTGCGATCACACAAGAACTGTCAGAAATCGTTTCTGGCGCATCTGCTGTTTAAGGCAAAGAATTAATAAGTTTAGAGGATTAACGATGGCTACAGGTAAGATCGTACAGATCATCGGTGCGGTAGTCGACGTAGAGTTTCCACAGGACTCTGTACCACAGGTATACGATGCCCTTCATGTTGATGCGAAAGAGAACGGTACACTAGTACTGGAAGTTCAGCAGCAACTTGGTGGTGGTGTTGTTCGTGGTATCGCTATGGGTACTTCTGATGGCTTACGTCGTGGTTTGTCTGTTGAAAACACAGGCCGCCCAATTGAAGTGCCAGTAGGTACAGCGACTTTAGGACGTATCATGAACGTTCTTGGTCAACCTATTGATGAGTGTGGTGAGATCGGTGAGCAAGAGCGTTACGCTATTCACCGTGAAGCACCAAGCTATGAAGATCAGTCAAACGTAACTGAACTCCTAGAAACAGGTGTTAAAGTTATCGACTTAATCTGTCCATTCGCTAAGGGTGGTAAGATCGGTCTGTTTGGTGGTGCGGGTGTTGGTAAGACCGTTAACATGATGGAACTTATCAACAACATCGCCCTAAAACACTCAGGTTTATCTGTGTTTGCAGGTGTTGGTGAGCGTACACGTGAAGGTAACGATTTCTACTTTGAAATGCAGGAAGCAGGTGTTGTTAACATCGAAAAACCTGAAGAATCAAAAGTAGCAATGGTTTACGGTCAGATGAACGAGCCACCAGGTAACCGTCTACGTGTTGCATTGACTGGCCTTACTATGGCTGAGCGTTTCCGTGACGAAGGTCGTGACGTACTGTTATTTATCGATAACATCTACCGTTACACCCTTGCAGGTACTGAAGTATCAGCACTACTAGGTCGTATGCCATCTGCCGTAGGTTACCAGCCTACACTAGCAGAAGAGATGGGTGTACTTCAGGAGCGTATCACGTCAACGAAGTCTGGTTCTATCACGTCAGTTCAGGCGGTATACGTACCTGCCGATGACTTGACTGACCCATCACCAGCAACAACCTTTGCTCACTTAGATGCAACAGTTGTACTTTCGCGTCAGATCGCATCGCTAGGTCTATACCCTGCGATCGACCCATTGGATTCAACATCACGTATGCTTGATCCATTGGTTGTAGGTCAAGAGCACTACGACATTGCTCGTGGCGTTCAGAGCCTACTTCAACGTTATAAAGAGCTAAAAGACATCATCGCTATTCTTGGTATGGACGAGCTATCTGAAGAAGATAAGCAAGCTGTATCACGTGCACGTAAGATTGAACGTTTCCTAACTCAGCCTTACCACGTAGCAGAAGTCTTTACTGGTGACCCAGGTATCTACGTAACGTTGAAAGACACACTACGTAGCTTCAAAGGCTTATTAGCGGGTGAATACGACGATATCCCAGAGCAGGCATTTATGTACTGTGGTGCGATTGAAGACGTATTAGAAAACGCGAAGAAGCTGTAAGCTAATTAGGAGGCGACATGGCAGCGATAACTTTCCAGTTGGAAGTAGTCAGTGCTGAGAAACGTCTGTTCTCTGGTCGTGCTGAAAATATTCAAGTAACAGGTAGTGAAGGTGAGCTAGGTATTCATGCCGGTCACACGCCACTACTTACAGCTATTACCCCTGGCATGGTACGTATTACCAAGCAAGGTGGTGAGGAAGATGTAATCTATCTTTCTGGCGGTATGCTTGAAGTTCAGCCTTCTGCAGTGACGGTATTAGCCGATACAGCTATTCGTGGTATTGATTTAGACGCCGCGAAAGCAGAAGAAGCTAAGCGTCAAGCTGAGGAGCGCATCCATAATCAGCATGGCGATATTGACTTCGCACAGGCAGCCAGTGATTTAGCGAAAGCCATTGCTCAGCTTCGAGTAATTGAACTAACTAAACGCGCACGCTAGTCTGACGCTAAAGTAATATAAAAAGCGACCATTAAGGTCGCTTTTTTTATTGCTAAAAATCTTATTGATTGATGTTGTTTGGGGATATTTATTATTACAAAAATGATTTTCTATTAAGACTTTTGCGAGGTACACCTGTTATTTCTTAGTGAGAATTAAACAATTACGCTTAAATCTAGTGAAACTTGACGGTACAATACCAATTAAATAACAAATTTATGCATCAAGAGGGACATCCCATCATGCGCTTTAGTGCTGTGATTTTAGCTGCGGGAAAAGGCACCCGTATGTATTCTAACTTGCCAAAAGTACTTCATACTTTAGCCGGAAAGCCGATGGTCAAACATGTGATTGATACATGTAATGATCTTGGTGCGAAAAATATTAATTTAGTTTATGGCCATGGTGGCGACACCATGCAACAAGTATTGGCTCAAGAATCAGTCAATTGGGTACTACAGGCTGAGCAATTAGGAACAGGACACGCGGTTAATCAAGCAACCCCGAACCTTGCTGATGATGAAAAAGCATTGATTTTATACGGTGATGTGCCACTGATTAGTGCACAAACGTTAGAAAACCTGCTTGATGCTCAGCCTGATGGTGGCATTGCCTTACTAACCGTTGTTCTTGATGATCCAAGTGGTTACGGTCGTATTGTGCGTCGTAATGGTCCCGTAGTTGCGATCGTAGAGCAAAAAGATGCCACTGAAGAGCAAAAGCTCATAAAAGAAATCAATACTGGTGTCATGGTGGCTAATGGCGGTGATCTTAAGCGTTGGTTAGCGGCGCTTAAAAATGATAATGCGCAAGGTGAATATTACCTAACCGATATTATTGAGATTGCCCATGATGAAGGTCGTGCCGTCGAAGCGGTGCACCCTGTAAGCCCTATTGAGGTTGAAGGTGTAAATAACCGTATTCAACTTGCGCGCCTTGAGCGAGCTTTCCAAGCTCAACAAGCTGAGCGTTTATTAGAGCAAGGTGTGATGTTACTCGATCCTGCTCGTTTTGATTTACGTGGCGAATTACAATGCGGTACCGATGTTGAAATTGATGTTAACGTGGTGATTGAAGGCAGCGTTAGTATTGGTGATAACGTCGTGATTGGCGCCGGTTGTGTGCTTAAAGACTGTGAGATTGATGATAACTCAATTATCAGCCCATACAGTGTGATTGATGGTGCGACGGTAGGTGAAGCCTGTACGGTCGGTCCATTTGCTCGTTTACGTCCAGGTACGGAGCTTCAAGCTCAAGCGCATGTGGGTAATTTTGTTGAAATCAAGCAAACGCGTTTAGGTGAAGGCTCTAAAGCGGGTCATTTAACTTACCTTGGTGATGCTGAGATTGGTGCTAACGTCAATATAGGTGCAGGTACTATTACTTGTAACTACGATGGCGCGAACAAATTTAAAACTGAAATTGGCGATGATGTATTTGTTGGCTCTGATACTCAACTTATCGCCCCAGTTAAAGTTGCAAGCGGTGCAACCATTGGTGCCGGTGCAACGATTAATCGTAATGTTGGAGAAGGTGAGTTAGTGATCACTCGCGCACCCGCACGAACGATTCAAGGCTGGAAACGCCCAACCAAGAAGTAATTTTCAATTACGTTATCATTTTTAAAGCAGGAGTTTCTCCTGCTTTTTTATTGTCTAGCTCCACCCCCCGCCCCTATATTCCTCTAGCTTTTCCATTCCAGTAGTTATTTCGAGAGAAAAATTATACCGAATCTGCATATTTGTTATTGATCGATTAATTTTTAAAACGCTATACTAAGTTTCAAACTGAAACTTAATCTATCATTTCAAAACTTATGTCTAAACGTAATACGCAACAACGTCGCCATGCTATTGCAGCTATGGTTGGTATTGAAGGTGAAGTTAGTGTGGATACACTTGCTAGTCACTTCTCGACCTCTGAGGTCACAATTCGTAAAGATCTCGCGGCATTAGAAAGTTCTGGCTTATTGCTACGCCGATACGGTGGCGCCATTGCTATGCCGAGTGAAATAGTTGCAACTGGCTTAGAAGAAAAAGTTTCAGAACGAAAGTCAGCGATTGCGATTGCTGCCGCTGATCTGATCCGAGATCACAATCGCATTATCGTTGATTGTGGTAGTACAACAGCAGCATTAATTAACCTACTAAGCACTAAACAAGGCTTAGTGGTAATGACTAATTCTTTGCAAGTCGCGAATGCACTAAATGCACTTGAAAATGAACCTACCTTATTGATGACGGGCGGTACATGGGATCCGCATTCGGAATCATTTCAAGGCAAAGTTGCAGAATCCGTATTGCGTTCATACGATTTTGATCAGTTATTTATTGGTGCTGATGGCATTGATATCACGCGTGGCACAACCACCTTTAATGAGCTGACGGGGCTAAGTCGAGTGATGGCGGAAGTTTCTCGCGAAGTGGTGGTAATGATTGAGTCTTGTAAGGTCGGACGAAAAATTCCGAATTTAGAGTTAACGTGGCAAGGGATCGATACTTTAATTACCGATAATGGCATGAGTGATGCTGATACTGTTGCGATAGAACAACAGGGTGTGCGCGTGATTCGTGCCTATAGTGAATAATAACAAGTTATAAAGGATAGCAGTTATGTGTGGGATTGTAGGTGCGGTAGCACAACGTGATGTAGCAGAGATCTTAGTCGAAGGCTTACGTCGATTAGAATATCGCGGGTATGACTCAGCAGGTCTTGCCGTTGTTGATGAACAATTTAAATTACAACGCTTACGACGTATGGGGAAAGTTCAAGCCTTAGCTGAGGCGGTTAATGAAACGCAAGTTATTGGTGGAACGGGGATCGCGCATACACGTTGGGCAACACATGGCGAACCCTCAGAAGCTAACGCCCACCCTCATGTCTCTGGTGAGCATATAGCGATTGTTCATAATGGGATTATTGAGAATCACCAAGCATTGCGTGATCTATTACAACAACGAGGTTATGTGTTTCATTCTCAAACCGATACTGAAGTAATTGCACATTTAGTTGAGTGGGAACTGCGAACTGCCGATTCTTTATTAGCCGCTGTGAAGCAAGCTGTTGCTCAACTAGAAGGCGCTTATGGTACCGTAGTGATGGATAGTCGCGATCCGGAACGTTTGGTTGTTGCGCGCTCTGGTAGCCCGTTGGTGATCGGATTAGGTGTAGGTGAAAACTTTATTGCGTCTGATCAATTGGCTTTGCTGAATGTGACTCGTCGCTTTATGTTTTTAGAAGAAGGTGATGTTGCCGAAGTCACCCGTCGTGATATTCGAGTGTATAATCAACAAGATGAGTTGGTTGAACGTGAAGTCACCGAATCTCATATTCAACATGATGATACGGATAAAGGTCATTATCGTCACTATATGCAAAAAGAGATCTTTGAGCAGCCAAGCGCTCTGATCAATACCATGGAAGGCAGGATCCGCAACAATCGCGTGATCTTGGAAAGTTTTGGTAATGAAGCGAAAACGATCTTTGATCATGTTGAGCATATTCAAATTATTGCTTGTGGTACCTCCTATAACGCGGGCATGGTGGCACGTTACTGGTTTGAATCTATTGCAGGAATTAGCTGTGATGTTGAAATTGCCTCTGAATTTCGCTACCGCAAATTTGTTACCCGTCCAAATAGCTTACTGATCACCCTTTCTCAATCAGGTGAAACAGCAGATACCTTAGCGGCACTGCGTTTAGCAAAAGAAAAAGGCTATATGGCTGCGATGACAATTTGTAATGTTGCAGGCTCATCTTTGGTACGTGAATCTGATTTAGCTTTTATGACCCGCGCGGGGGCTGAAATTGGGGTCGCATCAACTAAAGCGTTTACTACGCAGTTAGTCGCGTTATTAATGCTTGTAACTGCATTAGGTAAGCAGCAAGGTACGATTGATAATGAGCAAGAAGAAAAAATCGTTCATTCACTACAGCAATTACCAAGCTTTATTGAGAAAGCATTAACGCTTGATAAGTCGATTGAGCTATTGGCTGAAGAATTCAGCGATAAACAACATGCATTATTTTTAGGTCGTGGTGAGTTCTACCCAATTGCTGTTGAAGCTTCACTTAAATTAAAAGAGATCTCGTACATTCATGCAGAGGCTTATGCGGCTGGTGAATTAAAGCATGGCCCACTTGCGTTAGTTGATGCTGAAATGCCTGTTATCGTGGTGGCACCTACCAATGATTTATTAGAAAAGCTCAAATCTAATATTGAAGAAGTACGTGCTCGCGGTGGCTTACTGTATGTGTTTGCCGATAGTGAAGCTGGATTTGAAGAGACCAGCGGCATGAAAATCATGACCATGCCCAGTGTGGATGAAATCATCGCACCGATTTTTTATACCATTCCGATGCAGTTGTTGTCGTATCACGTGGCTTTAATTAAAGGTACTGATGTTGATCAGCCTCGTAATTTAGCCAAAGCGGTGACTGTTGAGTAATGTCAAATGAGAAAAGGCGCAACTTGCGTCTTTTTTATCGGTACTCTTGATAACGTTTACCGTGTTGCGAAATAAAAAAATGCCTGATTATCCATACGATGTGCGATTCAAATTAAGAATAAAAGTCTGCTTTGATTTTATCTTATTGAATATTAAGAATTAAAAAAAATGAAAAATTGGCTCATCATCTGCACTGCAACAAATAGTGAAGCGTTCTTCACTATCTGATTGGAGAAGGTGTATGACAGAGCCAAAGACAAAGATTGCCGCTAGGATCAAGGAGGCTCGTGAATGGAAAGGATTAACCCAAGTACATATGGCCCAGCAGTTGAAAGTCGCTCGCCAAACGTATCTTGATCTAGAGACCGGAAAAACAGAGCCTAAAGTACGATTATTGTCTGAGATCTCGGAGATCACTGAGAGGCCATTAACTTGGTTTGTTTATGGTGATGAAGGGATTGAAATTTTAGAAAGTGAGTATAAGGAAGAAATTGATCGCTTATTGCAATTTTTTAGTCACTTGCCACATTCTGCTCGCCACGTTATTTTGCAGCAATGTATCAACTTAGCGAGTTTTATGGCGGAATACACCCGTGCTTTAACACATAAAAATAAGTAGCGAATAACGATCTTCCTTGGTGCCTACTTAATTGTTCATTTCGATCTTTTTATTGTCTATATTTGATGACAGTGAATATGGCGTATCACATTTTTGTACTAGCACCCATAGACATCTATTTTAGCGAAGAATAGTTTAAACAAAGTTTATGGGTTTAGTGCGGTATAAATGTCGATGATGAGTGAATATAGTGTTGAGCGTGAGATTAATAACGCAATAACAGAAATAGCGCATATTGCACAAAAGATTCGAGAAGCGAGAGAATGGAAAGGGGTCACTCAAGTGAGTATGGCTAAGCAGCTAGGTGTTGCTCGTCAAACTTACCTTGATGTAGAGTCGGGGAAAACAGAGCCTCGAATATTAATGCTAATGAATATAGCAAAGATAACAGGGCGTCCTTTGCATTGGTTTATTTCAGACGACAATACACCTGAATATGGTGATATCAATCGATTATCGGTTATGTATGCGCAGGTACCTTCTCCTTTACGCCAAAAAATGATCGAACAAAATATTAATTTGATTTCCTGTTGCCTTGAATATGTTTCAAACAGTCGTTAATCATGTTGATTGTTATAAAAAAAGCAGCGATTACGCTGCTTTTTTTGTTAGGGACTATTCATTACTGAGCAAGAAAAAACTTATAGGCTGGATTTTCTGTTTCGTCTTTCCATTGATAGCCCAATTCGCGTAAGTGGCTAGTAAATGACAGCAAATCTTTGTCTTCAAGTTCAAAGCCACATAAAACACGACCATAATCTGCCCCATGATTACGATAATTAAATAAGCTAATATTCCAATGACAACCAAGGGTATTTAAAAAGCGAATAAGTGCACCTGGGTATTCAGGGAACTCAAAGCTATATAAACGTTCTTTAAGCGGTTTTGATGGTCTACCCCCAATCATATAACGAACATGGACTTTCGCCATTTCGTCATCAGATAAATCGACCACCGGATATCCGCCTTTTCGCAGATCTTTAATGATGCCATCAAGTTCTTCTTGGCCTTGCATTAAACGCACACCGACAAAAACATTGGCCAGCGCATCATCGTTATAACGGTAGTTAAATTCGGTTACCGCCCGCCCCCCAATCAAATGGCAGAAATCAAGAAAAGCCCCCGGACGTTCAGGGATCGTAACGGCTAATAACCCTTCACGTTTTTCACCTAACTCACAACGTTCTGAAACATAGCGTAGACCATGAAAATTCAAGTTTGCGCCTGATAAAATCGCAGCAAGTTGCTGATCGAGGATTTGATGCAGCTCGACGTATTTTTTTAGCCCAGCAAGAGAAAGTGCCCCCGAAGGTTCAGCAATCGCGCGGGTATCTTCAAAGATATCTTTAACCGCCGAGCAAATTTCATCACTGCTGACCGTGATAACATCATCAAGGTATTGCTGACATAAACGGAAAGTTTCACTACCAATACGTTTCACAGCTACACCATCAGCAAACATGCCGACTTGATCTAATGTGACTGGTTGGCCTGCATCAAGCGCTGCTTTTAAACAGGCAGAATCTTCAGCCTCAACCCCAACCACTTTAATTTCAGGTAGTAGCTGTTTGAGTAAAACGGCAACGCCTGCCGCCAAACCACCGCCACCAACCGGTACAAAAACACAATCAAGATGACCATTTTGTTGCACCAACTCAATACCAATTGTGCCTTGTCCTGCGATCACCGATGGGTGATCGAAAGGAGGGATAAAGGTATAGCCGTGTTGTTGCGCTAATTGTTCGGCATAACCCTTAGCTTCATCAAAATTACTGCCATGCAGCACGACAATACCACCAAAACTACGTACCGCATCCACCTTGATATCAGGTGTCGTACGTGGCATCACAATCGTGGCTTTAACCCCGAGTTGCTGGCTCGATAAGGCTAAACCTTGTGCATGATTACCGGCAGAGGCTGCAATCACTCCTGCCGCTTTTTGCGGCTCAGTCAGCTGCGACATCATGTTATAAGCGCCACGTAACTTAAACGAGTGAACCGGCTGGCGATCTTCTCGTTTTAGTTGGATCTGATTTGCAATCCTTGCGCTCAGACGAGACATATTTTGCAATGGGGTGACTTGTGCCACCTCATATACTGGCGCTCGAAGGATATTGCGAAGATAGTCGGCTCCGCTAAGTAGCACTTCATCCGTGGCCTGTTTCACTTCGCTCATGATGATTATCCTTCTAGTTTAGACTTATCGCGCACTGCGCCTTTATCTGCACTGGTGGCGAGGTTGGCATAGGCTTTTAGGGCAAAAGAAACCTGACGTTCACGATCGACAGGCTTCCAACCGCGTTGGTTCGTTGCTTCACGACGTGCCGCGAGGGTTGCATCATCGACATTGAGCTCAATGCTACGGTTTGGAATATCAATGGCGATAATGTCGCCATTTTCGATCAGGCCAATCGTGCCACCGTTTGCTGCTTCAGGCGAAACGTGACCAATAGATAGGCCACTGGTACCGCCAGAGAATCGACCGTCAGTGATCAACGCACATTCTTTGCCAAGACCCATAGATTTAAGGTAAGTGGTCGGGTACAACATTTCTTGCATACCAGGGCCACCTTTAGGTCCTTCATAACGAATAACCACGACATCGCCTGCTTTCACTTTACCTGCAAGAATCGCTTCAACAGCGGTATCTTGGCTTTCAAACACAACGGCAGGACCTGTAAAGGTTAAGCAACTTTCATCAACGCCTGCGGTTTTAACAATACAGCCATCAAGTGCCATATTGCCTGACAGTACAGCAAGACCGCCATCTTGGCTAAAGGCAAACTCTTTACTACGAATACAGCCATTTTCTCGATCATCGTCAAGCGTTTCCCAACGGCAATCTTGCGAGAATGCTTGCGTGGTACGGATACCTGCAGGACCTGCGCGGAAGAACGTTTTAATTTCTTCTGAATCCGTTACTTTAATATCGTAGTGTTTGAAGCTTTCGGCAAAGGTTTCACCCAGAATATTGTGACAATCGTTATGGAAGAGACCTGCGCGATCCAGTTCACCTAAAATACTGTAAACGCCACCTGCTCGGTGAACATCTTCCATATGATATTTCGGTGTTGATGGTGCAACTTTACAGAGGTGTGGAACAATACGAGACATGCGATCAATATCGGTCATGGTGAAATCAATTTCACCTTCTTGCGCTGCGGCTAAAAGGTGTAAAACGGTATTAGTTGATCCCCCCATTGCAATATCTAATGCCATCGCATTTTCGAAGGCTTTTTTATTGGCAATGTTACGTGGCAATGCGGTTTCATCGTCTTGCTCATAGTAACGCTTAGTTAGACCAACAATACGCTTACCCGCGTTAATAAATAGCTGCTCGCGATCTGCGTGTGTTGCGAGCATTGAACCGTTACCCGGCTGGCTTAAACCAAGCGCTTCGGTTAAACAGTTCATGGAGTTCGCCGTGAACATACCAGAGCACGAACCACAAGTTGGGCATGCTGAACGTTCGATCTGCTCACTTTGCTCATCAGATACTTTAGGATCGGCACCTTGGATCATTGCATCAACCAAATCGAGCTTGATCACTTGCTCTGAAAGCTTGGTTTTACCGGCTTCCATTGGTCCGCCAGAAACAAAAATAACCGGAATATTTAAGCGAAGTGATGCCATTAACATTCCAGGGGTGATTTTGTCACAGTTTGAGATACATACCATCGCATCGGCACAGTGGGCATTCACCATGTACTCAACAGAATCTGAAATAAGCTCACGTGATGGGAGTGAATACAGCATACCGCCATGCCCCATCGCAATGCCGTCATCAACAGCAATGGTATTAAACTCTTTGGCAATACCGCCCGCTTCTTCGATTTGCTTTGCGACTAATTGACCGAGATCTTTTAAGTGGACGTGACCGGGAACAAATTGGGTAAACGAGTTCACAACGGCAATAATCGGCTTACCAAAATCTTCATCTTTGACGCCAGTGGCACGCCAAAGCGCACGAGCACCAGCCATATTTCGGCCATGGGTTGTGGTTGCAGAACGGTATTTAGGCATAACAGAAAATCCTTTTTGAGCACTGTCGCTAATGCATTAGCGACAGTTTTGATATGTATTGGTTGGGTTGTGAAGGGCAATTACTTTTGTGGATAAACGTAATCTAACCAGCCCCATTTATCTTCTGTTTCACCATTGAACAGACCGAAGTAAGCGGCTTGCAGCTCTTTGGTGATAGGGCCTCGTTTACCTTCACCGACGGTAATTTGATCCACACTGCGTACCGGTACGATTTCAGCTGCTGTCCCTGTCATGAAGATTTCATCGGCAAGGTAAAGTGCTTCACGAGCAATGTTTTCTTCACGTACTTCGTAACCCCGTTCTTTAGCTAGGATCATAATCGTGTCACGGGTGATGCCGGGTAAAATTGCGCTAGTTGTTGGTGGTGTTGAAAGAACGCCGTTACGAATGACAAAGATATTTTCACCAGCGCCTTCTGATAGATAACCATCAACACTTAATGCGATCCCTTCTGCGTAACCATGGCGACGTGCTTCGCTACCAACCAGTAGTGATGATAGGTAGTTACCGCCTGCTTTTGCAGCCGTTGGAATAGTATTTGGCGCGGCACGATTCCAGCTAGAAATCATCGCATCAACGCCATTTTCCAGTGCTTCTTCACCTAAGTAAGAGCCCCAAGGGAAAGCGGCAACAATCAAATCCATTTTTGTATCAACGGGAGGACAAACCCCTAGGCCAACATTCCCCACATAACCCAATGGGCGAATGTAAGCAGAATCGAGTTTATTGACTCGGATCGTTTCACGGCAAATTTCCATTAGTTCATCGCAGCTGTATGGGATTGGGAAGCGATAAATTTTTGCCGAATTTTTTAGCCGTACCATATGTTCTTCATGACGAAAAATGGCTGGGCCTTTTGGCGTGTTGTAGCAACGGATCCCTTCAAATACTGAAGTACCATAGTGCATTGCGTGGGTTAAAACGTGAACATTAGCATCAGCCCAAGGCACTATTTCACCGTTAAACCAAATGTAATCTGCTGTATTTGCCATGTTGAATTCCTTTCTAAAATTTAATCCAGTAACTGCAGGGGGGAAGTCTCTACACTGATGATGTCCCACAGTTTTTCAATTTGGTTGATAAGCGTCGATATAGGACGAGTACTATCGACGATAATTTCGATTCTGGCTATCTTGCTGTGATGATTTTGTGTTGCATCGACTTTTTTTATGATGAAGCCACGATGGCGGATCACACGTAAAATTCGCTCAAGTAATACAGGCTTATCATTAGCGGTAATGTTGAGTAAATATCTTTCCATTAGGTGTTCTCCAGCATATCTTGGTTTGCAGCACCCGGTGGAACCAGTGGCCATACATTTTGTTCTTCATCAATTAGCACATGCAGTAAGTAAGCGGTTTTACTGGCGAGCATTTCTTCCAGTGCAGGAGCCACTTCTTCTTTGCGAGTAATGGTTTTTCCCGGAATATCAAACGCTTTAGCTAACATCACAAAATCAGGGTTATCATCTAGGATGGTTTCACTGTGGCGGCCATCAAAAAATAGCGATTGCCATTGACGTACCATACCTAAGCGCTGGTTATTGATAAGTACCATTTTGACGGGAATACTGCGGCGCTTTAAGGTTCCCAATTCTTGTACATTCATCATAAACGAGCCATCACCAGAGATCAGAATAGATTGATCATCAGGACGGGCAACACTGGCTCCCATTGCTGCAGGTAAACCAAATCCCATCGTACCAAGGCCGGCTGATGTAATGTAGTTTTGTGGCGCACGAGGTTGAATATGCTGTGCAGCCCACATTTGGTGCTGACCAACATCAGTCGATATCATGCTGCTATCAGGCATCATATCTGATAATTGTTTAAGCAGTAATGGTGCGTAAATCAGATCGCCTGGATGGTCATAGCGCCATTTACCTATTTTACGAATATGTTCACTGTGAGTGAGCCAACGGCTGATATCTTGGCTCAGCTCTAACTGAGGCAAAATAGTATTAATATCGCCACGTAATGGCGCATCAGCATGACGTAATTTACTAAATTCAGCGGCATCAATATCAATATGAATTACTTTTGCATGTGGCGCAAAGGTATCCAATTTTCCGGTTACGCGATCATCAAATCGGGCGCCAACCACAATTAATAAATCCGCTTCTTGTACCACTAGGTTGGCTGCTTTTGTGCCGTGCATACCAAGCATGCCAAGGTAATGGGGATCATGGCGTTCAATAGACCCTAAGCCTTTTAAAGTACTGACCGAAGGCATTGGATTAAGGTTTAAAAATTGACGTAACGTATCGGTTGCATGGGCAATTTGCACCCCACCACCGACATACATTACGGGACGATGACTTTGATCTAATAATTGTTGAGCTGCAGTGATAGCTTCACTATTAACCGTTGGAACCGCTGGTGGTTCAATTGGGGGGAGTAATTCGGTTGGCGCTTGTGCAAGCTGTACATCTTTGGCTATATCGACAATAACAGGGCCCGGACGACCAGCTTTAGCGACTACGAATGCTTCAGCAAGGGTTGGTGCAAGTTCATTGATATCGGTGACCAGATAGCTGTGTTTGGTACATGATAAAGACATCCCAATCACATCCATTTCTTGGAAGGCATCGGTTCCAATATGGGTGCTGGCAACTTGTCCAGTGATCGCAACTAGGGGGACTGAATCCATAAAGGCGTCAGCAAGTCCAGTGACGAGGTTTGTGGCACCTGGACCTGATGTTGCCATACAGACAGCGACATCTTGGGTGGATCGGGCCATACCAATAGCAGCCATTGCTGCTCCTTGTTCGTGACGGCAGAGGATATGCTCTACTCCACCATCATATAACGCGTCATAAATTGGCATGATGGCACCGCCTGGGTAACCAAATACGGTTTTGATACCCTGCTGATGCAGCGCTTTTACGACTAATTCTGCCCCTGTCATCGCAGCTCCTTGCTTGCTTTGCGAGATCTATTTGAGATGATAACGATTACTCAAATCCATTTGTTGAAAAAAGCCCCCGAACTTCTCAGTGCGGGGGCTTTTTGTTTGCGTCTTTGCGCTACTTTGCGCCAGCAAATCCCCGCTGCGGTGACATAATCACCACAATGACTTTAATAATGAGTACGAGGGATGTTGTTAAGCGCATGTATATTTGTCCAACTTTTGTTGTCTAGTTGTTGCTATATGTTAGTGGTAACACAGACATCTATCGCATGACAAGCAAAAACTGTGGTTTTTTTAGCAAACGAGCTGCATTTACAGGCATCTTATGAAACTAAAAATAAATATTTCATTAACGAATGTTTTTTTATCTCAGTGAGGTGATGGTTCATGACGCTTGCGATTGTTCATAGTCGAGCTTGTGTGGGAGTGCAGGCTCCACCTGTAACGGTAGAAGTCCACTTAAGTAATGGGTTGCCAAGTTTTACATTAGTAGGGCTACCTGAAACTACGGTAAAAGAGGCTAAAGATCGGGTTCGAAGTGCAATTATTAATGCGAATTTTGAGTTCCCATCACGACGTATCACTGTCAACTTAGCCCCTGCTGATTTGCCTAAAGAAGGAGGACGATTTGATTTACCTATAGCGTTAGGTATTTTAGCGGCATCAGGTCAGATCCCAACAGATAAATTATCAGAGCATGAGTTTATCGGTGAATTAGCATTATCGGGAGAGTTACGACCTGTAAAGGGGGCACTGCCTGCCGCTTTAGCTGCATTAAAGGCGAAGCGTTGCTTTGTGGTGCCTGACAGTAATGGCGATCAAGTGGCTCTCGTCGGTAAAGAGGTTCATAAATCAGCATCCAATCTATTAGCCGTTTGTGGCTATTTATGCGGCCAACAACAATTAGCATTAAATTTTAGTGAGCAGCTTAAAGAAACTGCGGCTCCTTTAGAGCGAGATATGCAAGATATTATCGGGCAGCAACAAGGGAAACGTGCGTTAGAAATAGCCGCCGCCGGCGGTCATAATGTTTTGTTCCTCGGTCCTCCGGGGACGGGAAAAACTATGCTGGCATCAAGGTTATGTGATTTACTGCCGCCGATGAGTCATGAGGAAGCGTTAGAAACCGCGGCCGTCACCTCGCTCACACCACAATCCTTACACCAAGGAAATTGGTTAAAAAGGCCTTTTCGTACGCCACACCATTCGAGCTCTATGGCGGCATTAGTGGGCGGTGGTTCGGTACCTAAACCGGGAGAAATATCGTTGGCGCACAATGGGCTTTTATTTTTAGACGAGATGCCTGAATTTGAACGTAAAGTTTTAGATTCTTTACGCGAGCCATTAGAGTCAGGTCATATTGTGATTTCTCGTGCGACCAGTAAAACAACGTTTCCTGCGCGATTTCAATTGATCGGTGCGCTGAACCCAAGCCCTTCTGGGTATTATGACGGTAACCAAACACGTACCAACCCACAGGCGATATTACGTTATTTAAGTCGGTTGAGTGGCCCATTACTTGATAGGTTTGATATGTCGATTGAGATCCCTGCTCTACCCCGAGGAACGTTAACTAAAGGGGGAGATCGAGGTGATTCAACAGTAACGATTAAAGCGCGGGTCGATCATGCTCGTCAGCTAATGTTGACTCGCAGTGGTAAGGTGAATGCGCTGTTATCGACGCGAGAGTTAGAGCAGTATTGCCCACTTCAGCAAGCTGATGCGGCATTTTTAGAAAATGCGCTTCATCAGTTAGGTTTATCGGTACGAGCTTATCATCGAATCATTAAAGTGGCGCGTACGATAGCGGATTTGGCGGGAGAGCCTGATATCTCTCGAGGGCACTTAGCGGAAGCGTTAGGCTATCGCGCAATGGATAGGCTGCTTAAGCAGATTAATAGCCAAGTTATATAACAAAAAGTGTCGTTATTTGGATAATAAAAAAGGGCATTACAGCCCTTTTTTATTTTTAGATGATATTACTTTTTCAGTAAGTAGTTTACTAACTCAAAGTATTCGTTCGCTGATTTGATTTTACCTGTTTGTACAAGGTACTTGTTGTTAACCACAACAGCAGGCACACCGGTTAAGCCTGCATCTTCAAAGGCTTTATCAGAACGGCTTACCATTGAATTTACTGCAAAGCTATTATATGCACCATCAAATTCAGCCGCAGGAACTCCCTCATCAATGAAGATTTGACGCACTTCTTCTTCATTACGTGGTGGCTTGTTCATGGTGTGGATACGGTTAAAGAACACCGGTACCATTTTATCTTGAACACCTAATACCACAGAAGTCGCGAAGGCTTTACTCATTACTTTACCCATTGGGCCGCCCATGAATGAAACATGCCTTTTTTGGAACTTTACATTTTCAGGCAATTTAGTTTTTAGCTGTTTGATCATAGGTTCAAACTGATAGCAATGCGGGCAGTATAAAGAGAAGTACTCAGTCACAATGGGGGTTTCAGATTTTGGTAGATCGAGAACTTTGTAGTAATCACCTTCAGTAAATTTTGCGGCGTGCACTGAAAATGATAGTAACGCTGCACTAGCTAGCGTGAGTAACTTCTTGAACATTGATATAACTCCCTGATTATCCTTATCACGGTTATAAATATAACCTGAATTTTTATGTTAATACGTTTTTGTGTTTACCACTGTGGCATGAGTTGTAATGGTGCATCATGCAGCGAGGCAATTTGTTCTTTGAATGCAAGAACTTGCCCTTCCCAGTATTTTGCATCAGCAAACCAAGGGAATGCACGGGGAAATGCAGGATCTTGCCATCGTTTTGCTAACCATGCCATATAATGCACCATTCTAAGACCGCGTAAAGGCTCGATTAGTTGCAATTGACGTTGATCAAAATCTGCAAATTCACCATAAGCTTCAAGTAACGTATCCAGTTGGGCTAGTTGATCGGCGCGCTCACCGTTTAATAGCATCCATAAATCTTGGACAGCAGGACCATTACGGGCATCATCAAGATCGACAAACATTGGGCCATCACGCCATAAAATATTACCTGGGTGACAGTCACCATGAAGACGAATCGCTTGCCAATCAGACGACCAATGCTGTTCAAGGTTTTTAATCAGTAGATCAAGATCGGCAAAAAAAACATTCTTAAGATGATCGGGTATAAACTGACTGTGCTCTAATAATTTTCGAGGCTGATAGACGTATTCATCCAGACCCATGGTTGGACGGTGTTGAAAAGGCTGGCGTTGCCCCACGAGATGAATGCGACCTAAATAGCGACCGACCCATTCTAATTGGTCAAAATTATCGACTTCAAATTGTCGACCGCCGACACTTGGAAATAAAGCAAAACGATGACCATTAAAGGTATGTAGTGTTTTCCCATTGATATTTAGAGGTGCGGCAACAGGAATTTCATTGTCAGCCAATTCTTGTGTAAATTGGTGCTCTTCTTCAATTTGCTCATCACTCCAACGTTCTGAGCGATAGAACTTGGTGACATAACGTGCGCCATCTTCTGCTTTAAACTGGTAGACCCGATTTTCATAACTATTGAGAGCCAGTAATCCTGATTCTGCACGAACATCAATGCTATCTAAGGCATCAAGTAGCAAATCAGGTGTGAGATTCGAAAAACAAAAATCGTTTTTTTCCATGAAACAGCCTTAAAGATGGAAATTAAGGCTGCAGTTTACCTTAATCTTGAGATAACGAGAATTCAGGGGTAGATCTCTCCCGCCCTAGCGAACATGTGTTGTCATTAGTTTAGCGAAGACGACGAATAAATCGAGTGTCGGCGCTGAGTGTTAACCATTAATATGTATCACGCTTTGTTAATAACATAATTGTAACGCAAGGCGATGGTTCAGCCTAAAATCAGTGCTTAAACTGGTGGTTTGGGCACAAAAAAGCCAGTGAATATTCACTGGCTTTTAACGTTAAATAATAGTGAGATTATTTAATAATACCGCGAGCGCGTAAGATAGCGGTTTTGAAATCATCTTCACAATCTTTTGCAAGCCCAGGGATCATGGCGTCTTTATCACTGTTACGCATCTTCAAATGATAAATCAGTACATCATCAGTGAGTGACTCTAATGGGCCGTTATACTTTGCTTCTTCAGCCAGCTTTAATAAAAACTCCACTAAATTTAGATCAGGATCTTTTTGCCATTCAGGATGAAGCAGTTCGATGAGCTCATTGACGCGATGCGTTTTCATAGTGACTCCGTAGTTGAGGCTGAGTGATCGTTATTACGAGCAAATTGTCATAGTTTTAATAGGGGTAAATTATAACAAAGCACACGGGGTTACAATCTGTTGTGCGGTGTTGTAATGACAAAACGAAGTAAAAAAAGCAGCCGAAGCTGCTTTATCTCAATCGTTTTATTATCATTACGCGATATTTTGCTTGGCGATTAATGACTGTATTTGAGTCTCTAACTCATCACGCTTTAGTTTTATATCGTTATTCGTCAATGAAATCTCAACAACGGCTGTCTGTTTCGTTTTAAAATGTGGAGCATGAGCCGTTGCACGAAGGCGTGAAGGGCTACGAGGGGTACTTACATACCTGACGGGAGATGCTGGTCGCATAAATCACCTGTTGTCAGGCTCATCCATGGCCGGAAGTTAGCAAGCTGATCGCTGAAGGGAAAATTCCCTACTGGGTTTACCCCATCCATCAGTATATCGCTTGGTTGTTAATTAGTTTGCGCTGAGAATAACAATAGCAATTTTAAAAGTCGAGTAAAAAGTAGCCGCTAAAATGCTAAGATTGAAGCATTAAGATGGTTGATTAAGCATGCCGTAAAAAAAGAATAGTAAAAGTGCTTTCGCTTGGCGTATTCAGATCCGTTTATGTTGTAATACGATGTGTGTATTACACTGCACATATTTTATGGAATAACCATATTATAAAAGAAGCCTTTGGAGAGGATGTATGGAGCAAGAGCAGCAACGCATTGTTGCCAACCGAAATTTATCTTATCGATTAGCTGAGTCTATAGGCCGCCGTATTTTGGCGGGAGAAACAGCGCCTGGTGATATTTTACCGGGTGAAGTCGAATTAGGTGACATGTATGGTGTAAGCCGTACAGCTGTTCGTGAGGCAATCAAAATGTTGGCTGCCAAAGGAATGGTGTTGCCTCGGCCACGTATTGGTACACGCGTGATGCCGAAAAAGAATTGGAACTATCTTGATCAAGATTTACTGGCTTGGTTAGATTTTGATGCCGATTCTGAATTATTAGAGGAATATCAACAAGCGCGTTTAATGTTAGAGCCAGAAGCGGCAGCATTAGCAGCTATTCACGCAACAGATGAGGAGCGTAAAGAGCTACAAAAGCTGTTGGCTGAAATGCATGAAATGGGCGATAACTTCGATCAAGAACATTGGATTGAAGTCGACACACGTTTCCATCAACTGATTTATTTTTCCTCTGGAAATCATTTTATTAGTCCGTTTGGTAACTTGTTTAAAGCGGTATTTGAAAACTACTTCCGTGTTGTTACGCGTGAACGTATTTTAAAACTTGATGCTCACCAACAAATCGTTGATGGCATTATTGCTCGCGATCCAGATGCTGCTCGACAAGCCACCTTATCACTACTACAAAAATAATAACTAACGGAGTATTGCTTATTTATCACGAGCGCTCCGTTTTTATTACGTATATTTTTATCTCATTATTATAAATATCACGAATCCTGACTTGCTTATTTTCAGCTTACAAGTGTAAGCTGAGTGGTGTGGTTATAGTAGAATAATGTCATGTTAGCGTGAGGTGGTTGAGTGATGAACAAATCGGTGGCAACTGAACAAGGGTATTCTGTTGCAGAGGAAGTAGCGAACAGTATAAGCCATGGGATCGGGCTGTTATTTGGCTTGCTTGGGTTGTATTTATTACTTGAGAAAGCATTCTCTGTTAATGCTGACACGTTAAGTCTTATCAGTTATACCGTGTATGCGGTGAGCATGATATTGCTCTATTTAGCCTCTACCCTCTACCATTCGGTTTCATCACCTAAAGCGAAACGTGCGTTAAAAACGTTTGATCATTGTGCGATTTATCTTCTTATTGCTGGTACTTATACGCCTTTTTTATTGATTTCTCTGCGGACGCCATTAGCCATTGGTTTGATGAGCGTGATTTGGGGACTGGCGATTATCGGTATTATTGCCAAAATTGCATTTGTTTATCGATTTGAGAAATTATCACTGATCACTTATTTAACCATGGGTTGGTTATCGCTAATTATGATTTATCAATTAGCACTTATTTTATCGACGGGTGGTTTAGTGTTACTTGCTTTAGGCGGTGTGATTTATTCACTTGGGGTGATTTTCTACGTCAATAAACGTATCCCGTATAACCATGCAATTTGGCATTTATTTGTATTAGGTGGTTCTATTTGCCACTTTTGTGCGATTTATTTCTACGTCAAACCTGTTTAGTTCATCGCGTTGAAATGGATAAAAAAGGGAGCGCAATGCGCTCCCTTTTTGTTTTTAGTGTTATTAGTCTCGCCAAAATGCAGGTGAAAATACGACTAACACAGTCAAAATTTCTAAACGTCCCATCAACATACCTAAACTTAAGGTCCATTTTGATAAATCAGGCAAACTCGCGAAGTTACCCGTTGGACCGATAATACTCCCCATCCCCGGCCCCACATTAGCAACAGCGGTGACAGCACCTGTAATGCTGGTGATGGGATCAAGCCCTTGTAGACCTAATATCGCAGCAATGAAGATAATGGTCATGATAAAGGTCAATACTAATGCAACAACCGAGCGCACAATATCGTCAGTGACCGGTCTATCATTATAGCGTTGGACAAATAGCGCCGATGGGTGGATAGATTGCATAATTTGCTTACGTAGTAAGGCAAACGCGATCTGGAATCGAAAGATTTTTATTCCGCCACTGGTCGACCCTGAGCAAGCGCCTACCAATAAAGTGAAGGCGAAAATAATACTCGGCAATGGTCCCCATGCGGTGAAATCTCCCAAGCCAAAACCTGTGGTTGTCACAACAGAAATGATGTTGAAAAATGATAATCGCAGCGAATCCATCAACGAATAATCTTTATTGAAGAACAAGCATGCAGCCACAATTAAACTGGCAACGGTCACAAACAAGGCATAGCCTTTTACTTGAGCATCACCAAATAAGGTTTTTGGATGGCGTTTTTTCAAGGCTTGGACAAACAGCAAAAATGGCAAGCCGCCAGCAAACATGAAGACTGTGGCAACCCATTGTGCACTGTGCGAGAAGTGATTCATGGAGCCATCAGAAGTGGAATAACCGCCCGTCGAAATGGTTGTGAAAGCATGGTTAATGGCATCAAATGTATTCATCCCTGCAAACATAAACGAGATAATGCAGAGCAGAGTTAACGTGAGATAAACATTAACGATATTCTTTGCAACGCTCTTGGTTCGAGGTGAGCTTTTATCTGACCAATCTGATGATTCGGTTTGGAATAAACGCATACCACCGACGTTCAGCATCGGGAGGATCGCTACTGCCATCACGATAAAGCCAACCCCACCGAGCCATTGCAGTGTTGATCGCCACAGCAAAATACTGGGTGCCATATCATCTAAACCACTTAAAACGGTAGAGCCCGTTGTGGTGATCCCTGACATAGTTTCAAAGTAAGCATCGGTAAAACTAATGTGATTAATAAATACAAAAGGTAAGGCCGCAAAAGCACTGGCGACAGTCCAAACTAAGGTGGTGATCAAGAACATGTCTCGCACGCTAAGCTTAAACTCTGGGGTTTTACCTAAAGTTAAAAATAAAAAGGCAACAGAATGGGTGATCAGCACCGCAGTGGCGAAATCAATAAACCCTTCGGTACCGGTAAAAAAGGCGACTAATGTCGGCACGTACATGAACAGGGCTAGCTTAGACAGCACTAACCCTAGTACAAACAGTATGGGACGATAATTAACCATGATCAGTTACAAGAAGAAAGGACTAGGTTGGAAGAGACGTTCAACATCTGGGATGTACTTCTTATCAACAAGGAACATCACCACGTGATCGTTTTGCTCGATGACGGTACGGTCATGGGCGATTAATACTTCTTCTCCACGGACAACAGCACCAATGGTGGTACCCGGTGGTAATTTAATATCGCTGATTGCACGACCAACGACTTTAGAGGTACTGGAATCACCATGAGCGATAGCCTCAATGGCTTCTGCAGCGCCGCGACGCAATGATGATACATTAACGATATCGGCTTTTCGCACGTGGGTTAATAGCGCTGAAATCGTCGCTTGTTGCGGTGAAATCGCAATATCAATCGTACCGCCTTGCACCAAATCAACGTAAGCACCACGCTGGATAAGCACCATCACTTTCTTTGCGCCCATACGCTTAGCAAGCATGGCTGACATGATATTGGCTTCATCATCGTTAGTAACCGCAATAAAGACATCGATCTGCTCGATATGCTCTTCGCTGAGCAATTCCTGATCTGAGGCATCACCACAAAATACGATGGTATTTTGTAGCATTTCAGACAAGTTCTCAGCACGCTCTTGATTACGTTCAATCAGTTTGATGCTGTAGCTTTGCTCTAAACGACGAGCTAAACCAGCACCAACGTTACCACCACCAACAATCATCAAACGCTTATAAGGCTTCTCTAGGCGCTGAAGTTCACTCATTACGGAACGAATATGGTTACTTGCGGCGACAAAGAAGACTTCATCATCAGCTTCAATGATCGTGGTACCTTGTGGACGAATCGGTTTACCTTGACGGAAAATCGCCGCTACGCGGGTATCGATGTGTGGCATGTGTTCACGCAATGCAGATAATGCATTACCAACTAGCGGACCGCCATAGTAGGCTTTTACCGCAACAAGGCCGACTTTATCTTCTGCAAAGCTAACAACCTGTAATGCGCCTGGGTATTCAATCAGTTTTTCAATGTAATCGGTCACCAATTCTTCTGGTGCGATTAAGTGATCAACAGGAACCGCATCAGATTGAAACAGTTGTTCTTTCTCTCGTAAGTATTCAGGTGAACGAATACGAGCAACACGGTTAGGCGTATTGAAAAGAGAGAACGCAATTTGACATGCGATCATGTTAGTTTCATCGGAGTTCGTAACAGATACCAACATATCAGCATCTTGTGCCCCTGCTTCTCGTAACGTGCGAGGGTGACTGGCAAAGCCTTGTACAACTCGAAGGTCGTATTTGTCTTGCAGTTCACGCAGACGCTCGGGATCCTTATCAACGATAGTGATATCGTTATTCTCACCAACCAAGTTTTCAGCAAGGGTGCCGCCAACTTGTCCGGCACCGAGAATAATAATTTTCATAGTCTATGCCTGATGTAAATGCCTGTAGAGATCAGCTGTAAGTACAACGTTCTGATCGGCGTTATAAAATATGAAAAAGCGGAATCTTGAGAGCAAGTTCCGCTTTTATTTAAACAATGATTACTCTGCTTTTGTTAGAACAGCGTAGTAAAAACCATCCATCGACTCTTCACCTGGCAGAATTTGACGACCAGGTTTCGCTGGATCGCTGCCAATTAATGTCGCATCTGACGTTCGTGCTAAAAACGCTTTTACCTGATCGCAGTTTTCTTGTGGCGTAATAGAGCATGTCGCGTAAACCAACGTACCGCCCGGTTTTAATTGCAGCCACATTGCGTCAAAGATCTCTGCTTGAAGTGTTGCCAGTGCCGCAATATCTTCGCCACGACGTAGCCACTTAATATCAGGGTGACGACGAATAACCCCCGTCGCTGAACATGGCGCATCTAGCAAAATACGATCAAATTTGTCACCTTGCCACCATTGTTCTGGGTAACGGGCATCAGCGCATAATACGGTTGCATCAAGGTTCAAACGTGCCAAGTTTTCGTGTACACGTTTAAGGCGATTTTCATCACAGTCAATCGCAACCACTTTGGTTGATGGTACATGCTCCATGATGTGGGCTGTTTTACCACCCGGGGCTGCGCAGCAATCAAGAATTAACTCACCCGCTTTAGGCTGTAAATAATCCACCGCTAACTGAGCTGCAGCGTCTTGTACCGAGACCCAGCCATCACTAAAGCCAGGAAGCTGAGTGACATCGCATGGCGAAACTAAACGTAGCGCATCTGCAGCCTGTGGGTGTAACTCGGTTGCAATGTCTTCGGCATCTAATAAAGCGCGGTAGGCATCGCGAGTATTGTGTTGGCGATTAACACGTAGCCACATCGGTGCTTTGGTGTTATTCGCTTCACAGATATCAGCAAATTGCTCGGGATAGCTTTCTTTTAATAACTTTAATAGCCAGCTTGGATGACCATATTTACCCGCATCATGGCTGATAGCTTGCGCATCTAAGGTTTCTTGTTGACGCTGATAATTACGTAAAATAGCGTTAATAAGCCCGCGAAGTTGTGGCTTTTTAAGTGTTTTCGTTGCATTTACTGTTTCAGCTACTGCGGCATGTGCTGGAATTCGCATGTACCCGAGTTGATATAAGCCCACTAAAATTAAGTGGTGGAATACGCGTTGCTTACCTTTTAACGGCTTATCCATTAACGCTTGGGTAATAGATTCTAAGCGAGGAAGCCAGCGAAGTACGCCATAGCAGATCTCTTGCAATAAAGCGTGGTCACGCTCTCTGATATCTTGTTGCGCAGCAGGAAGCGCGGCGGTTAATGACTGCCCTTGATCGACGACCTGATAAATAACTTTGGCCGCTGTGGCTCTTACATTCATAGCTGTTTCCTGAACTCGCCGTTAGTGCTGGCGATAACAATGTGGAACTTAAAAAGAAAAGCCAGTGACTACACACTGGCCTTGATATTTATAGCTGAGCGCCAGATTCAAACCATTCTCGACGAGAATTAAGCAAATCTGCTGCTGTCATCGCTTTCTTACCTGGCGGTTGCAGCGATAATAAGCGCAATGCGCCATTACCTGTCGCAACTAAGATACCTTGCTTATCAGCAGATAAAATTGTACCCGGTGCTTTACCTTGATTGTCAGCTTCAACAGCCGCTTGCCAAACTTTGATGTTTTGCTCTGCAACGGTGAAGTAACTCATTGGCCACGGGTTAAACGCACGAACGCAGCGCTCAATCGCAGCGGCATCCATTGTCCAATCAATTAACGCTTCTTCTTTGCTCAGCTTCTTGGCGTAGTTTGCTTGCTCATCGTCCTGCTTAACGGCTACGGCTGTGCCATTAGCAATATCAGATAAGCAATCAATTAAGGCATCAGGGCCAAGATCGGCTAATTTTTCGTACATGGTAGCGCTAGTATCTGATGCTTCAATTGGCAAGGTTGCCACTTTTAGCATATCACCCGTATCAAGGCCGATATCCATCTGCATGATAGTTACGCCAGTTTCTGTATCTCCCGCCCAAATAGAGCGTTGGATCGGCGCTGCACCACGCCAACGTGGAAGAATAGAACCGTGTACATTAATACAACCTAAACGTGGCGTATCTAATACTGCTTGCGGTAATAATAAGCCGTATGCCACCACAACCATGATATCTGCGTCAATGGCAGCTAATTCTTGTTGTGCTTCTTCATTGCGTAATGAAGCTGGTTGATAAACCGGAATATCATGTTCAAGCGCGATATTTTTAACTGGGCTTGCCGTTAGTTTTTTACCACGACCCGCTGGGCGATCAGGTTGAGTGTAAACAGCAACAACTTGGTGCTGTGAAGACAACAACGCCGCCAAATGACGGGCGGCGAAGTCAGGAGTACCTGCAAAAACGATGCGTAATGGTTTGCTCAAGGTAACCTCTAAATAATTAGTTTTTTGCGTTATGGCGTTTAATTTTTTCTAGTTTCTGTTTAATGCGCTGACGTTTTAAAGGTGATAAATAGTCAACAAATAGCTTGCCAGCTAAGTGATCTAATTCATGTTGTACACAAATCGCCAATAAGCCATCAGCTTTGAAGCTGTATTCTTTACCGTCACGATCCAGCGCAGTAACACTTACGCCTGCTGCGCGTGGTACAAAACCTCGCGCGGTAGGAACCGATAAACAGCCTTCTTCAATACCATCTTCACCGTGCTCTTCAGTAATTTCAGGGTTCACTAGTACCATAGGTTGGTTACGTTCTTCTGATACGTCAATCACTACAATACGTTGGTGAATATCAACTTGGGTTGCCGCAAGACCAATGCCTTCTTCGTCGTACATGGTCTCCAACATATCATCGATAATTGTTTGGATTTCAGGTGTTATCGCTTCGACTGGTTTAGCTACAGTTCGTAGGCGTTCATCAGGAAAGGTTAGAACGTGTAATACAGACATAAGGACTCGAATTCGTTAACGGAAACTAAAAAATAAAACGCTGTTGGTCTAATTCTAGTCATTTTAAAGATCAAATAACAGTACCGAATTTTTTGTCATAGGTGAAAGACAAAGAATGAAAAAGCGTCCGTCAGTATTTTATTGGCAAAGTGATTAGTGTTAGCCGTAAGCAAACTTGACGCTATTGAGTTGCAACAGTTATCTATAAATAGTGACGTGAACCGAAAAGCGCTTTTTGCTCATCGTTAAACAGTCGACATATCAATAGGCTAATGCCAGTCTGAGACGATAAACGTATTTTATTTGTTGTAAGGCGGAGCCTTACGATTCGGTTGTGTTATCCAAGGAAGCGATCTCATGAAGCAATTGGGCATTATTCTTAGCTTTATGCTTTTTATCCCCTCTCTGTTTGCTGCGCCATCTCCACTACTTAAAAAAGATATACCAGAAGTCTACATCGTTAAGAAAGGTGATACGTTATGGGATATTTCTGGGGTATTTCTCGAAAATCCATGGTCATGGCCACAATTGTGGGAAAAGAATAGCTACATTAAAAACCCACACCTTATTTACCCAGGTGATCGCCTCCATCTTATCTGGGTTAATGGGCAGCCAAAACTGAGTTTGAAAAAGCATGTAAAACTGTCGCCAAAAGCGCGAGTTATTCGTGATCCTATTACGACCCTACCGGGATACTTAATGTTGGAGTACGTGGCTGAAAATAAATTAATCAGTCAAGAATCAGCCAAAACACAACCGCAAGTGTTAGGCTCAAGCGATGAACGTGGTTACTTGTCTGTCGGTGATATTGTATGGGCAGATCAGCCTTTGGCACCGACAACACAATGGCGTGTTTACCGTATTGAAGAAACGTTTACACGTAATGATTCAGCAACGGAGACAAGCCCTGAAGTTGATGTAAAGGTCATGACATTAAAGGAGATTGCTGATTTAACCGTCACTGCAGCCGATGATAAAACCAGTCAATTACGGGTTGATACCTACCGTCAGGAAATCAGTCAAAACGATATTTTATTACCATTATTAGTGAGCGGAGAGCCTAACTTATCGTTTTCACCCTCAACACCGCCAGAGTCAATGACTGCCAATGTGATTGGGCAACTTGAAGGGCGTAGCTACATCTCTAGCTTCGATGTTGTGGTATTAGATCGTGGGCATTTAGATGGTGTGGAATCAGGCTTTGTATTTGATTTATACAAACAAGGCGCCAAAGTTCAAGGTAAAAAAGGCAGTTACCATTACAAAGATAACCCATTAGCAGGCTCTACCCAGTTGGGTGAAGTCTCAGTGGGTAAATTAATGGTGCTTCGTCCTTATGAGCACTTTAGTTTAGCTGTGGTGATGCAAAGCTTAGAACCATTCAAGCCGGGTGTTATTGCTGTTCCACCAACGCGTTAAGATCTCATGAGTGAATCACTCTACCCATGGTTAGTATTAGCGATGACCCCGTATTTAGGTGGTCATCGCATTAATAAACTCTTGCGTCATGTTTCGGCGCAACAATGTGTTGGCTCTTCATTTGATCAGTTGTGTCAGCTAGGTTTGACTCACCAACAAGCCACAGCGATTACTTCCCCCAACCAACAGCGTATCGATCAAGCGTTGCGTTGGCAGCAACATCCGGATCAACATATTTTGACTCTAGATTCTCCTGCTTACCCTTATTTACTGAAACAAATATCATCTCCACCGCCACTGTTATTTGTCCGTGGTGAGGTCGCTTATCTAGCTCAACCACAAGTGGCGATTATTGGTAGTCGCGCGGCTTCCATTGATGGTAGAGAGGCGGCATTTAATTTCGGGTATGCACTAGGGCAAGCGGAGTATGTGGTTACCAGCGGACTTGCTTTAGGAATTGATGGACAAGCTCATCTGGGGGCATTGAAGTCCGGCGGCGCTACCGTTGCGGTGTTAGGCTCTGGTTTAGATCAAATTTATCCTGCTCGCCATCGTCAGTTAGCGAATGAGATTGTAGAGCAAGGGGCATTGGTTTCAGAGTTTTGGCCTGATGAAAAACCTCGTCCACAAAACTTTCCGCGTCGCAATCGAGTGATCAGTGGATTGTCGACAGGCGTATTGGTAGTTGAAGCGGCAGAAAAAAGCGGCTCATTGATTACTGCGCGTTATGCGTTAGAGCAAGGACGAGAAGTGTTTGCCCTTCCAGGCTCTATCTATAATGCGCAAAGTCGAGGCTGTAATGCATTGATAAAATCTGGTGCTAAACTGGTAGAAAGCCCCGCAGATATCTTTAATGAAGTCGGAACCTTAACTGAGTGCGCAATAAATAACCAAATAGGCTTGCCTTTTCCACAACCTGAAAATGAAGAATTGCCATTTCCAGCTCTGTTGGCTAACGTAGGCACCGAAGCAACACCCGTAGATGTAGTTGCTGAACGCTGTGAACAGCCTGTCCATGAAGTATTAACCCAACTTTTAGAGTTGGAATTACTGGGCCTGGTCAGTGCAGTACCTGGTGGTTATATCAGAACGAGGAGGAGCTAGTCATGATGGACATTCTTATGTACCTGTTTGAAACTTACATCCAAAGTGATGCTGAGTTGATGTTTGATCAAGATGAACTTTCCGAAGAGTTAATTCGTGCTGGGTTCCATCAAGATGATATTTATAAAGCGCTTAATTGGTTAGAACAACTCGCAGCGTTACAAGAAACTGAACATACTCCTTATGTAAATAACTGCGCAGCAACATCTATGCGTGTGTATACCGAGCAAGAGATGATCCGTATGGATGTCACTTGTCGCGGTTTCTTGATGTATCTTGAGCAAATCCATGTGCTAAATGCCGATACCCGTGAAATGGTGATTGATCGGATCATGGAGCTCGATACCAATGAATTTTCATTAGATGATTTGAAGTGGATTATCTTAATGGTGCTGTTTAATGCCCCCGGTAATGAAACAGCGTATAGCCAGATGGAAGAGTTGCTATACGGTGCGGAAGACGGTGCAGTGCATTAAAATTAGCGGGCCTTAAAGTGGCCCGTTATTGTATCTATGCTATTTGTCGCGATAGCGTGTAAAACGCGATATTCCTTTTTAAGCGAGCAGTAATGACAACCAATAACCCACCTTTATTCTCTGCCCATGAGCAGGCGTTATCACATACACCGTGCCCACAATGTGGTGGCGAATTAGTGATGCGATTTGGTAAGCGTGGTCCTTTTCTTGGTTGCGATCATTATCCGAGTTGTGACTATATTCAGCCATTAAATCACAACGATGGACATGTAGTGAAAGAGCTCGATATGCCTTGTCCTGAATGTGAGAGCCCATTGGTATTACGCCAAGGTCGTTATGGGATGTTTATTGGGTGTTCAGCATACCCTGCTTGTCACTATTTAGCCTCAACGGAAAAGAAAGCAGAGAATACCGATGTTGGATGTCCTGAATGTCATAAAGGCCATTTAACTGAGCGTAAATCCCGTTATGGCAAAGTGTTTTATGCCTGTGATCAGTATCCAAGCTGTCGCTTTGCTGTGAATAACAAACCCGTTGTCGGTACGTGCCAACAATGTGGCTTTGGTTTGCTAATTGAAAAGAAATTAGCCAGTGGTGTGAAACTGCAATGTGCAGATAGAAAGTGCCATGCTTATCAAGATCCTGATAGTGTTGATAAAACAGCATAAAAAAAGCCTGCTCAGACGCAGGCTTTTTAAATTGGAGTAAATATTAACGCGGCAGTGCGGGGAAATCCTTCTCATCCAGCAAGCTTGATAACATGATCAAACGATACTGCAATTGCTCTGGTGTATCAGCACACACGTTAATGTGCCCCATTTTACGCCCTGCTCGTTTTTCTTTACCGTACCAGTGTACATGGCAACCTTCTTGGGCATAAACCGCATCAGGAATGCTATCTAAACCTAAGATATTGATCATCGCACTTGGACGAATGAGTTGAGTACTACCAAGAGGAAAATCACATACCGCGCGTAAGTGGTTTTCAAACTGACATGTTTCTGCACCTTGCTGTGTCCAGTGACCTGAGTTATGAACCCGTGGTGCGATTTCGTTTACCAGTAGTTCGCCATCGAGATCGAAAAACTCGATAGCTAACACGCCGACATAATCAAGGCTATTAGCGACGGCACGGAACATGTTATCGGCTTGCGCTTGCAGTGGTGAGTCACCCACAATCGCAGTTGATAAACTTAGTACGCCATCAGTATGGACATTCTCAGTTAAGTTAAATACCTGAATATCACCACTGCGATTACGGGCACCAATCAATGATACTTCGCGTTGAAAAGGAATAAATTGCTCAGCAACAATAGCCTGATTAGGAGAATCAGCAATACATTGCGCCATTTCAGGCCAAATATCATCAATCTGTGCGCTTTCTTTTAAGCGCCACTGCCCTTTACCGTCGTAGCCACCTAATGCACTTTTTAACACCAGCGGTAACCCGATTTTTTCAATTGCAGTAAGAAGATCTGCACGTTCAGTGATTTCATGGTATTTAGCATTGCGCACGCCAGCATTATCTAATAACGCTTTTTCTAGACGACGATCGCCACCGGCTTTGATTGCTTCTGGCGTTGGGAAGAACTTCTCGCTGGCAGCACAAATATCTAAAATATCGTGAGGAATATGTTCAAACTCGGCAGTAATCGCATCAACGTCATTAATCGCTTCAACGAGCGAGTTCGACATTGCTTGTTGGGTAAGAGGATGAACCACTTTATCACTCTCTACATCATAAGCGATCACATTGATGTTAAGAGGAGCGCCAGCCAGTGCCATCATACGGGCAAGTTGGCCAGCACCAAGGACTAGCACATTATTCATTATGCATCCTCTGCTGGATTTGGGTTGCTTAATACCGTTTCTGTTTGCTCTTTGCGGAAAGCATCAATAGCGGCCAGTACTTGCTCATTTTGAGTGCCGATAATTTGTGCGGCCAAGAGACCTGCATTGGCAGCCCCTGCATCACCAATTGCTAAGGTACCAACAGCAATACCTTTCGGCATTTGAACGATAGAAAGCAATGAATCCATTCCTTTTAATGCACGTGATTGCACTGGTACGCCTAATACAGGCACGCTAGTGAAAGCCGCTGTCATCCCCGGTAAGTGAGCTGCACCGCCAGCACCTGCGATGATCACTTTAATGCCACGCTCTTGTGCACTTTCAGCGTATTCGGCTAGTAAATGTGGCGTGCGGTGAGCCGAAACGACCTTTGTCTCATAAGGAACATTGAAACGATCAAGCATCTCAGCCGCATGTTGCATGGTTGGCCAATCAGATTTTGAACCCATGATAATTCCAACTTTCATCTCATTCTCCTTCAGGTCATAACTTAACATCGTGTTGATGGCTGCATTATACGGTGATTTAGCTCAAAGGAAAACGTTTGCGTCATGAATATTGACTGTCTTATAACCGAGCATGGAGTTGTGACTAAGGAGTAGGTAGAATGAAATTGAGAAAGTAAAACAACAATATTTGCTGAACAAATAATGAGGATACTGTGGAGAATTTTGCTCAAGTCGTCGCAGCTTTAAAGCAAGGTGAAGTGATCGGGTACCCAACCGAAGCGGTGTTTGGTGTCGGCTGTGATCCGGATAATCAAGAAGCGGTTGAAAAACTATTAGCGATCAAACAACGCCCAGTGGAAAAGGGCTTAATTTTGATCGCGGCGAATTACGATCAGCTGCTGTCATATATTGATGAAAACCAATTGACCGAACAACAAAAGCAAACCGTGATGGCAACATGGCCAGGGCCTGTGACTTGGGTAATGCCGACTAAGCCTAATATTCCCTCGTTTTTAACGGGGCAATTTACTACGATTGCGGTACGTGTGAGTGATCATCCACTCGTGCAACGCTTATGTTTGGAGTTTGGTAAACCTATTACCTCAACCAGCGCAAATTTAACAGGCCAAGAGCCAGGTCGAACAGCGCAAGAGGTTGAACAACAGTTAGGGCATTGTTTAGCTGCAATCTTGCAAGGTGAAACAGGCGGACGTACCAATCCTTCCGAGATACGTGATGCGCTTAATGGCAATATCTTCCGTCAAGGGTAAGGGATAAAGAGTATGGATAGCCAAGTAGATAAAAGTGCAGTTAAAGCCTTTTTGTTGGATTTACAAGATCGTATTTGCCAAGCATTAGAGCAACAAGAAACAACCGTCGTATTTGAACAAGACCAATGGCAGCGTGAAGAAGGTGGCGGTGGTCGTAGTCGTGTATTACGTGATGGCGAAATCTTCGAGCAAGCAGGTGTGAATTTTTCTCATGTTTATGGTGCTGAAATGCCAGCTTCTGCAACAGCACATCGCCCAGAATTAGCCGGTCGTCGTTTTGAAGCGATGGGCGTCTCATTGGTTATTCACCCTCGCAACCCTTATGTGCCAACCTCTCATGCCAATGTTCGCTTCTTTATCGCAGAAAAAGATGGTGAAGCTCCGGTTTGGTGGTTTGGTGGTGGCTTTGATCTTACCCCGTTCTATCCTTTCGAAGAAGATTGCCAACACTGGCATGATACAGCTAAACAGTTGTGTGCGCCGTTTGGTGATGATGTTTATCAACAGCACAAAGCATGGTGTGATAAATACTTCTTCTTACCGCACCGTAATGAAACCCGCGGTATAGGCGGTCTATTCTTTGATGATCTCAATCAATGGGGATTTGATAAGAGTTTTGCTTATATGCAAGCGGTAGGTAATGGCTTTATCAATGCCTACATGCCGATAGTACAACAGCGTTATTATCTACCCTATGGTGAACGTGAACGGGAGTTTCAGTTATACCGTCGTGGACGTTATGTCGAATTTAATTTGGTTTATGATCGTGGCACTTTGTTTGGTTTACAGAGTGGCGGAAGAACGGAATCTATTTTAATGTCGATGCCACCATTAGCACGTTGGGAGTACTGCTATGAACCAGAGCCCAATTCAGCAGAAGCGCGACTGTATCAAGATTATTTAAAACCACGAGAGTGGTAATCAATTATTGAGCTCAGATCACGGAGTGATAGAGCCTTCTTAATATAAAGAGAGAATTCGTATATGGATAAGTACGTCGTATTTGGTAACCCGATCGGACAAAGTAAATCTCCGTTCATTCATACCTTATTTGCCCGTCAAACGAGTCAACAGATGACATATACCAGTCAACTTGTTGCCATTGATGGTTTTGTGCAAGCGGTAGATATGTTTTTTAATGATGGTGGTAAAGGTTGTAACATTACGGTGCCATTTAAAGAGCAAGCTTATCAATATGCGACCAAGCTAACTGAACGTGCTCGCTTGGCTGGTGCCGTAAATACACTTAAGAAATTGGATGACGGCGGTGTATTGGGTGATAACACTGATGGTGAAGGCCTTGTTCAAGATCTGATAAATCAACAGGTCGAATTAAAAGATCAACGCATCTTATTGTTAGGTGCCGGTGGTGCTGCTCGTGGTGTGATTTTGCCATTATTAGCACTGCAACCTAAACAATTGGTTATAGCCAACCGTACAGTAAGCAAAGCAAAACAATTGGCAGAGCTGTTTTCTTCTTACGGTAATGTTATTGCACTAGAGCACGCCGAACTCGAAAACCAAACCTTTGATGTGATCATCAACTCAACGTCAGCCAGCCTATCTGGAGATGTGCCAGCGATATCTCCAACGGTGATTGGTACGAATACCACGTGCTATGACATGGTGTATGGCTCAGCAATAACCTCTTTTAATGGTTGGGCGAAAGAGCATGGCGCAGTAAAGGTGTTAGATGGGTTAGGAATGCTCGTTGGACAAGCTGCTGAAAGCTTTATGTTATGGCGCGGGCTTCGTCCGGGAGCTAAACAAGTACAACGTGAGTTGCGCCGAACTTTACAAGAGTAAAAGTAATGAACCAAGATATTCTATTTTCAGATATTCAATCATGGGATGCTGTTCGCCAAGCCGTTAACTTCCCTGCTCAGCAAGGCGGCGCACTGATCATCTGTTGGGTAACCTTAAACTGGCTACAACAGCACAGTGGTAAAGCCTTAAATAACGAAGCTGATATCCTCGCTGAGTTTTCTTCATTGCGTTTTGATCTTGAAGAGTTGGCTGAAGAAATGATTGAAGATGAATGTTTTGACGATAATGGTGATGTCGTTATTGGCTAAGTCACTCAAATAATTATCGAGAAGCCTTATCGTTAGATAAGGCTTCTTTTTATTTACAGCGGAAGTTCTTCGCAAAGGTACTCATTTTTGAGTCGCACATAGTTATCTGCTGATTGTGATAAAAAGGTTTTCTCTTTGTCCGTTAAAGGGCGGGCTTGTTTGGCGGGACTGCCAACATAAAGAAAACCAGATGCTAGGCGTTTATTGGGTGGAACCAAACTGCCTGCGCCAATGATGACATCATCTTCGATAATAGCCCCATCTAAAATAATTGTGCCCATCCCCACTAAAACACGATGACCTATTTGGCAACCATGTAACATCGCTTTATGTCCCACCGTTACATCATCACCAATAATCAGCGGAAAGCCATCAGGGTGATCATCACTGACACGGCTAACGTGTAGCACGCTACCATCTTGAATATTCGTGCGTTTACCGATAGTGATGTAGTTCACATCGCCACGCGCAGCGACTAAAGGCCAAATACTACTGTCATCATCACAGCGAATATCCCCCACTAAAACACAAGATGGATCAACATAGACATTATTTTCCAGTGTTGGATGAATATTTTTATAGCTACGTAATGAGGAAGTCATAGTAATACCTGTATAGGGGACGGATTTTTAACCAAGAGTAACTAAATAGACGCGTGAATTGTAGTCAATCAATAGCACTCTGAGTATTATTTGTTCGAGTGATTAAATATGTCAGAATTATTTCACTTTAGCCCTTGCTAATGTGATCGAACTCTCTATACTACGACCCCACTGAGACAGACAACGGCGCAAGCGGTTACCGAGTTCAGTATTGTTCTTTAACAATTTGACCATGCAATCTGTGTGGGCACTCGTTGAAAAGTTAAGTCGAAAGATTTATCAATGATACTAGTGACCAAAACGATAGAAATATCGGCACAGTCAATTCAAATATCCTAACTAGCTTCTAGTTAGCGGTATTTTAACAGTATTCATTGAGCCGGTCGAAAGACCACAAAAACTTTAATTGAAGAGTTTGATCATGGCTCAGATTGAACGCTG
>NZ_PYNV01000021.1:0-76345 GCF_003026095.1 Photobacterium sp. GB-72
GATATATTATTGGTTATTACAGCCAATTACGACCACATCAATATAATGGCGGATTAACACCGAATGAATCAGAACGATTATATTGGTTAACCTCTAAAACCGTGGCTAGTATTTGTTGACCACTACACAAGTACTCCAAATCAGCTTCTTTTGTTTCTTTCGTCCTCAGCTGCTGTTCTGTTGATCCCCCATCTATCATAGTACTTGTAAAATCAGTGAATTTAATACCACGGCTCAAAGCCTCTTCTCTTACTTTACGTAATTTATTTGAATTATCAGCTTTTAACACAATGAATGGATAATGCGATAAACTCGGATGCACATTGCCATCCAAATCAACATAATCTAGATAAGCACCTTCATCTTCAGACAGTTGTTTAGACAAACCAACACTCAAATGCCCAAGTACATTTAAGGTACGCCCTAAATCCATTTTTTTACTTAAAACTGAAATATACCTTTTCTGATTTTCATCAGGTAAATCAACCATAATATCCCCTTATAAACTGAACGTTCATATTAGCTGTATAAAAGCGCTTACGTAAAATATTAATGCTCTGTGCCTTCATACACCCACATTGATTCTGTTTTACCTGCTCGTTCAAAGCCAAGCGCTTGATAAAACGCAATGGCTTCACCATCAGCAGTCAACATTTGTTGGTGAAATCCACTGTATACAGACAACATTGCTTCCATCATTTTACGACCAATGCCCTTACCCTGATGTAAAGGGTGAACAAGCATATGGGGATAATACACAACAAGATAACCGTCTGTGATAGCGTTCCCCACTCCAACTAACTTACCGTTAGCACGAGCAGTAACCAAAGTATGAGAATTACGTAATGCAGCTAAGAGTTGTTTGGGCTTATCTGCTGAAGACCATTCATTCGCACGGTACAATGCGATAACTTCGGCTTCTTCAATCTCGCCGTTAAGTTCAACGTTAATATCCATATAAACGGTACTCCCATATCATCATGCCGAATGTTTTAATCATATACTTAATAAAAATGCGACTTTTAAAACATTCTTATCTTATTGATAAATAACGTAGCATCGCAAAAAGTAAAAATCTACATGCAGTCAACATTCAACACTCATACAGTTAGCATGGGTATTCTTATAGGGCATTATTTAATATAAGAAAAGATCCCGTAACATGTTAAAAAAAGTCTGCTATTGGCTTAAGCGATTCATTCAAGATCCCTTTTCGCATTTCCTTATCGCGGGTGCTGTGCTGTTTATTGGTTATTCACAGTATTACTCGTCTACTTCTGTAAACACCATTTCAGTGACACCGTCACAAGTTGAGCAACAAAAAAAAGACGATACGCTTTATTTTGGTTCCCCCCCGTCGAGCACAGAACTAAACAAAGACATTAACCATGTAGTGTTAAAACAGATGCTATCTCAACAGGCATTAAAATTAGGCTTGGAGAAAGGCGATCCAAACTTAAATGAAATGTTGATGCAACGTTACCTGTCCTATGTTTCACAGTTAGCTAAGATCAATGCCACCAACACAACCTTATTACATCAATACTATTTAACGCATCAAGCGCGTTATAAGCATCCCGATATGTACTCATTGTGCTATCACTTTTTAACGCCACAAGAAGTGCAACACCCTATTGCTACGATGGATTCTCAACAATGTTTAAGTGATGTGAGTAAGCAGGCATTATTGGCAAAGCTGGGTACAAAAACAGTAGACGCATTAGCCGCACTAGCACCAAACCAATGGTCAACACCGATTGATACTCCCTTTGGCGCGATAGCAGTAAAGGTACTCGATTATCAAAAAGCAGGCGTTCTCAGTTTTAAGCAGGCCAAGCAACAATTATCACAAGATTTTGCCCGTGATGATGTTAATAAAAAAATAGCTGCCGTTATTAAGCAATATCACATTGCACTACCCGCAGGTTCAGATTTTACCGTTAACACAAAGACACTATTAAACAATGTATAAGCACATCTCTTATTTTATGTGGCGCTTAGTTGTTGGCACAGTCGTTGGCGCCCTGATTACGGTAGTAATGGCACCACTGGCAATGGCGCATCCTTATCAGCCCTCAGTGGGTTTGATCACACAGTTAGATAATCAACAATATAAGTTGGCGTTAAAACTACCGGTAATTGCAGGTGAACATACACAAATAACACCCACCTTAACTAATGGCGGCACGGTACGTTTATTGTCATCACAGCGAAGTGACAATGGTTTCGGAATGGATGAACAAGATTATTTGCTGCAACTTAAAGCGAATACATCATCACCGACTCTGGTATTTAACGGACTAAAAACAGGCCAGCTACTCACGCAGTTAACGCAAAAAGATGGGAAAGTGAGTACGCTTGCGCTGTATAAAGGGCATAACAGCCTACACTTAACCGATAAGATCTCGATTTGGACAACAATAAAGCTATTTGTCACCTTAGGTATCACCCATATCTTAACGGGGATTGATCACCTAATGTTTGTGGCGGGCTTATTGTTATTTACGCGCGATTTTAAAACCTTCTTAAAGGCCATTACCTGTTTTACCTTAGCCCACAGTATTACGTTAAGTTTATCTGCGCTTAATCTGGTACACATTCCAGAGCCGCCAGTAGAAACGGGAATTGCACTGAGTATTTTGTTTTTGTGTTATGAGCTTACTCGCCCTTATGACAAACAACATCCAACATTAAGCCGAAAATTTCCGTGGATAATTTCATTTTCCTTTGGTTTGTTACATGGATTGGGGTTTGCCAGCGCATTAAAAGAAGTAGGATTAAGCCAAACCAGCATTCCATTAGCCCTCGCCTGTTTTAATATTGGTGTTGAGATCGGGCAATTGATCTTCTTATCGTTTCTTATCGTGCTATTGAAGTTGTGCGCTAAAGTGCCTGTATTTCATCATAAGTTCTTTCAAAAAGTGCCTTTATATACCATGGGGATCATGGCGTCTTTTTGGTTTATTCAACGGGCGTACATTATGTTCCATGTTTTATAGTGGAAGTTACAGAGAACATATATTGTATTTTTGCTGCTAGCTTGCATTCACCAATACTGTAATAGTGGCAAGACAAAAATAAAAACTGAAGTTAGTAAAGGAAGTCATCATGTATATTGCAATGAACCGTTTTAAAATCCGTTTAGGCTCTGAGCAAGAATTTATCGATATCTGGAAGAACCGCGATACCTACCTAGATACCGTACCGGGTTTTCAATCATTCAACTTGCTTCAAGGTGCATCAAGCGATGAGTACACCCTGTTTGCATCGCACTCAGTATGGGATTCTCGCCAAGCGTTTGAAGACTGGACACAATCAGAAGCATTCCGTAAAGCTCATGCTAATGCTCGCGGTAATAAAGACATTTACTTAGGTGCACCAAACTTTGAAGGGTTTGAAAGCTGCCTATAATTTACATTTAGCAAGAAATATATACCCAAATACGATTTACCTGTGTTTGGGTATTTTTATTGCCTAAATGCTGAAGAGATCTTTAAACATCACAAGATAAAACACCACCGCGATCACGCCTAATAGCCAAGCTAATACAGTAAAAACAATGCCCAAATACATCACTTTCTCGCTGACCAGCTTAGAGATCAGCTTTACAGAAAGATAAGATGAAACGATAAAACCAGAGCCGACTATCAACAAAACAACATTGATCAGAGGATGGCTAAGACTCTCACCATGAAGCAACATATAAGTACCAATCGTACCCGCAAAAGACAGTACGGGGATCAGATATATAATCAGAAATATCGCTGCAGTGCTCACATTTACTCCATCTTAGTTTAGGCGCGATGACACGTCACAATGCCGTTCAACATTTATAACAGCACCTTACGTACCTAGCCTTGCAAGGTAAACGTGCCACAACGATATATACACATAGTCGTGCGTTGTATCACATTAGATATAAGTAAAGAAATTGGCAGATACATTACCTATCACACCACACTTATAGAAAATTAAGTCACTTCTCTAACAAACACTTGTTATCACTAAAAAACAATTAATAGCTTTTAAATTAAAAGACTTAAGTGCAATTGTTAACAAACAAAATAGATAACGTATTCCCACTTCGCGAATGTTAAATAAATGCTAAAATTAAGAAAATTTATTAAAAATGATATGCCTATTGTGAAGAAAGAATCGATACTTTTATCTGCACATCGCAAATTCAATTTATTATTGAGTGACCTTGTGCTGAGCTCAAAAATTGAACCTTTCCTAGAGCAAATGGTTGATATGGTAGAAAGTTTTTTACCAGGCAGTAAAGTATCCATTCTCACTTTAAATCAACAACAAGGCACCTTACATACAGGGATAAAGAACAACCTTCCTGATTTTTATAATGAGGCTGTTAATGGTATCAAAATCGGAAAAAATGTAGGAAGTTGTGGTGCTGCTGCCTTTCTTAACAAAACAATCATTGCTAGCAATATCAATGAACACCCAAACTGGAAGCCGTTTTTAGCCGTTACACAAAAAGCGAATCTACATTCTTGCTGGTCTGTACCTTATACCGATTCAAACTCAAATGTATTAGGCACATTCGCCATTTATCATAACGAGCCTAAATCACCTTCGGACATTGAAGAAGAAATCGTTAATGTGGCAGCACTCATTATATCAGTCGCTTACGAGAAATTAATACTCGAAGAACAGCTACGCTTTAGCGCAACACATGATGAATTAACCAAGCTTCATAATCGTACTTATTTAAATGAAGTCGCAACTAAATTTTTATCACTGTGCCTACGAAAAAATTTAAAAAGCTCACTGTTATTTATCGATCTAGATAAATTTAAATTAGTGAATGATAATTTGGGTCACAAAGTTGGTGATGATCTACTTGTTTTAGTTTCAGACGTTATATCTCAACAAGTACGTGACTGTGATATTGCATCCCGTTTTGGTGGCGATGAGTTTATTATCGTAATGGAAAACACCCATACAAGAGATGGTACTCAAGTCGCAAACCGACTTCACGACGCTATTATGGCCAAAGTACCATCCGATATATTGGATTTAGGATTTGGTGTAAGCATTGGTGTCGCAACGTCAACAGAAGAAAATCAAGCCTTAGATCAACTCATTCAGAAAGCAGACCAAGCAATGTATCATGCAAAGCAGCACCGTTTAGGTGTTTATAGCGATACGTCACTTTAACTAAAGCAGCATATCTTTGAGTAAACTTTCTCACTGATCTGCAAATAATCTTGTGCTTACTCCCGTTATCTTTCATCCAAAATGTAATTATTTCACATTATAAATTAAATCAATTCCAACACGTAAATTAAGAACCATTAGATTGATTTTCAACCTACCGACATGTTAATAAATTGTTTAATTTATTTTAAGTGAACAAATTTTAAGCAGCCAAGATGAAACGTATTATCAAAATCGGATTATTATTATCACCTGCTATTTTTATCTTATGGATGATAACCTTTCCTCCTAAAACTGACATGAGTGATTTTAATTGGACTCAAACGTCTGAACAAAATGATTGGAAAGTTAGCTCCCCCAAAGCAGAAGGTTTTAACCCAGATAAGCTAATTGAACTTCACCAACAAGTAACCTTACGTAAGTCAAAAAAGATGCAGTCATTGCTGATAACACGGAATGATAAATTAATTTTTGAACAATATTACCCTGTTAGGCACTCTGGAGATGGCACCCCAATGCCAGATTTTTTTCCACCTTCACCCGATACGTATCACAATATAAAATCAGTTACCAAGACGGTCACATCAACATTAATTGGCCATCTTTTATATAAAAAAGAAATAGCCAATACTGATGTCTCGCTGTTTGATTATTTTAATAAAAAAGATATCCCCAATTTTGAAAAGAAAAGGCAAATTAAACTTCGACATGCTTTAGATTTCAATAGTGGTCTTGATTGGGCAGAATGGCATGAAAGACATAGCGATGCGATGTCCATGTGGTTATCCGATGACCCTTATCAATATATTTTCCAAAAAGGTATTAAAGATCAGCCCGGTAAAACATTTGTCTATCAAGGAGCTATGAGTGTATTACTAGGTGGAGTAATAGAAAAAATCACAAAGATGAACCTTAAAGAATATACCAATCAAGCACTATTCCAACCACTAGGTATCACTCATTATGATTGGTTTGCTCATGAAGTGACCGGTGATTATTTAGGTTCATCAGGTTTATATTTACGTCCAAGAGATCTTGCGAAGTTAGGACAACTTTATATAAACCAAGGGGTATGGAATGGTCAGCGTATTTTTTCAAAACAATGGGCACAAGAGTCTTTAAAACCTAAAGGTAAATTTTGGCCTAATAAGTCTATTGCTTACGGCCATAACTGGTGGTTTCCAACAATAAAAAAAGAGGGTAAAAAAATAGATATAGCAGGAATGAGAGGTACAGGTGGTCAAGAAGTTTTTATCATTCCACAGCTCCAACTGACGATTGTTATCACATCAGGTGCGTATATGGATCAAGATGATACTTACCCTTTTAAGCTGATCGTCGATTATATTCTGCCGTCACTTGGGATCGACGAAGCCGAATATATAACATAAAGTATTTATACGAGTACCGTTAGTTATGTAAGCTTAAGGTACTAATAATTTGCTGTATTTGGCTCCCTTTTTATTTGAATGCATTTTCTCTTTTTTATAACGTTACGCATCACGCTCTCCCCTTCACCACCGAGGTCTTATTCACCCACCTCGGTGGTGGTTTACAGAAAAATTTTATTCTCCTGAGAGCATGAGCTGTTAGCGCAATTTGCTCTTTCGGAAGAACCGAGACATTAATTTCTATCCAAACCAATAAACCCAGCAGCAATATCTTTAAGTAAGCTTTCTAACTGCTCTGCAAATAAAATAGTGACGCCATCAGTATTTTGGAAGTCCTATATCTCAACACCACGATTAATTTATCCGCGTCTCGCCTTGCCTATTTGCCCTTAAATACGGGATACTTAATGTTATGCGTGCTTAGGGTTTTACTCTTAAGCGTTTAACGACTTAAATACAATAAACTGCTGAATTTATAAGCGGTTTTAACAACAAGCCATTGCTTAGATAAAGAGTAATAATAACAACCGTAATGGCTATGGATGATTTATGAACGATAAGAACCAAGCAACACTTTATTGGATTGACTACGAGACGTTTGGCGCAAGCCCTGCCAATGATCGTCCTTGCCAGTTTGCGGGTGTCCGTACTGATATGGACATGAACATTATTGGTGAGCCACTCGTTATTTACTGTAAGCCACCAGCAGATTACTTACCGTCACCTGAAGCGTGTCTAATCACGGGTATTACACCGCAAGAAGCGATGGAAAAAGGCTTATCAGAGCCTGAGTTTATTGAAGCCATTCATGCTGAACTGTCAAAACCCAACACATGTGTTATTGGTTACAACAACGTTCGTTTTGATGATGAAGTAACGCGCTACTCCTTATACCGTAACTTCTTCGACCCATACGGTTGGGCGTGGCAAAATGGTAACTCGCGTTGGGATTTATTAGATATTATGCGTACTTGTTACGCATTACGCCCAGAGGGTGTCAACTGGCCGCTGGATGATGAAGATCGCCCTAGCTTTAAACTTGAAAAGCTGTCTGTTGCCAATGGTATTGAACACGCGAATGCTCACGATGCAATGGCTGATGTTTACGCGACAATCGAGCTGGCTAAAATCATTAAAACGAATCAACCTAAGTTGTTTGATTACCTGTTTGATTTACGTCATAAGCGCAAACTACAAGAATTAATCGATATTGTTAACTTAACACCGTTAGTGCATATCTCTGGCATGTTTGGTACTGATTTTGGCAATACGAGTTGGATTGTACCAATAGCATGGCACCCTGATAATAAGAACGCTGTTATTACAGTGAACCTTGCACTTGATCCTACCCCATTAATTGAGCTTGATGCCGACCAACTGCGTGAGCGTTTATATACTAAGCGTGTTGATTTAGCGCCAGATGAATTACCGGTGCCCGTTAAAGAAGTGCATTTGAATAAGTGCCCTGTTCTTGCTCCAGCTAAAACATTAAAAGCTGAAGATGCCGCGCGTTTAGGGATTGATAGAGAGCAATGTTTAAAGAACCTTGCCTTGATTAAACGGCACCCTGAAATTCGTGAAAAGTTAATCGAAATGTTTAGTGTTAAACGTGAATATGCGGCTAACGATAATGTTGATGCGATGCTCTACGATGGGTTCTTCTCAACAGCGGATCGTTCAACCATGGATATTATCCGTGAAACAGCGCCCGATCAGTTAGCTTCCCTTGAAATCAATGTCGATGACAAGCGTATTAAGCCGCTGTTATTCCGCTATCGTGCCCGTAATTTCCCAATGACGTTAAGTTATGAAGAGCAAATACGTTGGAAGCATCATTGTCAGGATTTCTTTGAGGTGAATATGCCAAAGTATATGGAGAACTTTGAGGCAGTCGCCTACGAACATGAATCTGACGAAAGTAAGATGAAGGTTTTACACTCACTTTATGATTATATATCTAAATTGGTTTAAGCCTTTTTACTAACACGATAGCGATGAATGAAGCCTATTACGTGACTTTCTTTTTGAATGTCGCGAATAGGCTTCTTTTTTTTAAGATTTTTATGTAGTGATTTATTTGATGATTACGTCATTAACGTTAACAATTAAAGACAACAATAAAACGGCTCACTGATTTGCGTTTATTAATAACGGAATAGCGATCATTGATACCGTGACGCTCGAGATCTATTAAGCGGTAGGTGTGCACTATGACAACACAAACCCTATTGAAATGTTATAGCTACGACAAAATAGATTTTTTTCCTGAAAAGCATCTATTGATATGGAAAGATCATACGCAAACGTTATTAACGCGAGAAGAATCTCGGTTATTAGAAGTGTTATGTCTCTGCGCTGGAGAAGTGATTGGAGCCGATTCACTCTACCGTAAAACGTTTACATCATTAGATGCGTTTGAAGAAACCAGTGATCACAATTATGACTTGAACTTACTACTGGTATCACTTACAGGGAAGTTACAATGTAACGGAGTAATGGCGATACCTATCCATGTTGTGCCTCACTATGGCTTTCGTGTCCCATTACCTTCGAAAACATCACGTCGACTGCCTTTTACTACCCGCCCTTGCCCTCGTGCTACCCCCTCTAAAAAAAAGCCATTGTTATTCAATAAGGCATGGTTTAAGTATGTGGTAATTGATTTTATTTGGCTAAAAGTGACGATTCTTTTGACACTTGCCGCGCTCATTGGTCTATTTTTGTGGAATTAAGCATCAATAAATATCACGCGATCTACATTTTTTAACGAATTATCTAAATAATGCTCTTTTTTGTGTGACAAATAACACGTTTATTTGTATGATAAATAAAATTTTCTAGCATTACTTTTTTTACTATGGATTACATTCGATCTTTTGCCATTGTTATGTTTTGCTTTTTACTTGGTCAAGGCATACAACATCTGACTCATTTGCCGATCCCTGGCAGTATTATTGGCTTGTTTTTACTGTTCTTTGGCCTCGTTACTGGCATATGCAAAACAAAATGGGTCGATAAAACCTGTAATTTACTCATCAAACACATGGCATTGCTATTCGTGCCTGTTGGAGTTGGCTTAATAAACTACCTTGGTTTAATTAAGCACAATGCAACTATCATCTTTGCGAGCACATTAGGCAGCACATTAATTGTATTGCTTGTGATCGGCCTTGCGCTTCATCATAAGGAAAAAGAGTCATGATCTGGTTAGTTGCAACGCTAGTGGTATTTTACAGCATGCGCTATTTAGCAATGAAGATTCGTAATCCACTTTTTAATCCATTGCTCATTTCGCTGATTATTTTAATCGCTGCACTGCATTGGTTACAGGTGCCGTATGAAACCTACTTTGCAGATAACGAAATAATTAACTATTTGTTAGGTCCTGCGGTAGTGGCCTTAGCCTTACCTTTATATCAGCAACTGCCTTTAATTAAGCGTAAGTGGAAAACCATTTTAAGTGCCTGTTTTGTTGGTAGTATCTTGTCAATGACATTTGGTACCTCCATTGCGTTTTTAATGGGTGCTGATGCTCAACTTGCAGCCAGTATTTTACCTAAATCTATTACCACACCACTTGCGATGGCCGCTTCTCAACAAATTGGCGGGATTCCTGCGATTACAGCAGCAATGGTGATTATTGTTGGTCTATTTGGTGCGGTGTTAGGTTATCCAGTGATGAAACTGGTCCGTATTTACCATCCGTTAGCAAAAGGGTTAACGATTGGTACGGTATCTCATGCTTTAGGTACAGCAAAAGCTGTCGAAGAAAATTATCAAGAAGGGGCATTTAGCTCATTAGCGTTAGTGATCTGTGGGATCATGACAACGTTACTCGCTCCCATCATGTTCCCTATTTTAGAACACCTGTTTTTCCACTAAGTTAGTCCTATCTCATGTTATGAGCTTAAACACTAATTCTTATTAGTTTTAAGTTCATAATGTTTTGATAACTATTTATTACAGGAAAAATTACATTTACATGTGTGAGTTCGCTCTCGATAATGTACACCATCCTGCGCTATCATTATTAATGTGACTCAAATCACACTTGATTAATGGCAATTAACTTAGAATGTTTCTCCATCAACAATACGGAGTAACACACCAATGCACGCAAAAGTTATGGATGCATTAGGTCAATTACCTAAAGAGCTTGCATCAGCTTTACGACCAATTATTGAAGATAAAGATTTTGATTCAACAATTAGTCCTGAACAATTTGAACAGTTAGTTTCCCAAACTAATTTATCTGATACTGATCTTCGTCTTGCTCTCCTTCCTGTTGCTGCTGCTTACGCTGTTGTTCCTATTTCTAATTTCTATGTTGGTGCTATTGTTCGTGGTACATCTGGTCGCCTATATTTCGGTGCAAATATGGAATTTGTAGGCGCAAGTATGGCGTGTACGATCCATGCTGAGCAATCTGCAATTAGCCATGCTTGGATCAAAGGTGAAATAGGCATTAAAGACGTAACGATTAACTACAGCCCTTGCGGTCACTGTCGTCAGTTCATGAATGAATTGAATACGGCGCAAGATTTAGTTATTCAACTTCCTGAACGTCAGCCAATGACACTGCAACAATACCTGCCTGAATCTTTCGGCCCTGCTGATCTTGGGATTAAAGATGCGCTATTAAGCGACATTAATAATGGTATTACGATTGCTGAGCAATCAGAGCTTGCTGTTGCTGCTTGTGATGCTGCAAACCGCTCTCATGCACCGTACTCTAAGAACTTCAGTGGTGTTGCATTAAAAGCCAAAGATGGTCGTGTTTTTGTGGGTATGTATGCTGAAAATGCGGCATTTAACCCAAGCCTACCACCGCTGCAAGTTGCGCTAATCAACATGAATATGTCAGGTTACAAACTATCTGAATTAGTTGAAGCGGCATTAGTAGAAAGTGCAGAAAGCCTAATCAGTCAATTAGCGCGTACTCAAGCACTACTAGAAGCACTAAATCCTGATATTCAAATGACTTATGTTGCTTACTAATCGTTAGTGCTAGCAATATCTGTTGATGTAAGACCGCCATAATAGGCGGTTTTTTATTGCCTAATGCATTCAACACAATCAGTTATATTGGCTATCTAAAAACAAAAGCGTATTATCTCGCTATGCTTTTTTGACGAAACCAATTTTTAATGTCTGATTCACATACCCCAGTTCATAACCCAGTCCAAGGTGCCGGATGGATGCTTTCTGCAGGCCTTGCCTTTGCGATTGTAAATAGCCTTGCACAATTTCTCAGTATTAAGCTCCATGTCTCTTCAACTACTTTTGCGTTAATCCAATACTTTGTTGCACTGGTGGCTATGCTGCCATGGCTGAGAACCATGGGTATTCGCCGTTCACTAAAGACAGAGCAATTCTTCCAGCACTGTTTCCGTGTCTTTCTTGCGGTGATTGGTATCCAACTCTGGCTATGGGCACTTGCCTATCCTGTTCCTATTTGGCAAGGCATTGCACTGCTTATGACTTCACCGTTATTTGCAACTATTGGCTCAGGTGTATTACTAAAAGAGAAAGTTGGCGCTGCACGTTGGTGCGCAACGCTTGCTGGCTTTATTGGTGCAATGATCATTTTAGAGCCGTGGTCTGATTCATTTAGTATTGCGACATTATTACCTGTCGGCGCTGCGGTTTTCTGGGCGGGTTATTCTTTGATGGTGAAAAAGCAATCTACTACAGAATCACCAACCACTGTTGTGATGTATTTACTTATTCTGATCACGCCATTTAACTTGTTACTGGCTCTACCTGATTTTACTATGCCAACAGGCGGCACAACATGGACATTAATCATCGCTGCTGGTCTGTTAACCGCACTGGCACAATGGGCGATTGCTAAAGCCTATGCCGTCGCTGATGCGTCATTTGTTCAACCATTCGACCACGCAAAATTACCACTAAACGTGTTAGGTGGTTGGCTTGTATTTGGTTGGGTACCACCGGGTCGATTATGGTTAGGTGCGGCGATTATTATTGCTTCTGTGGCCTTTATCACCCAGTGGGAAAAGCGAAAATAGCAAGTAACAACCGTACCCCATAAAAGATTCACTAACCGCCTTCTTGGCGGTTTTTTATTATAAGCTCTAAAGCTTTTCTAATATTTACTATTAAAGTCTATTTAAATCCCGACGCAAACGTTTGCTTAAATAAAAAAACAAGGTATTATCACGCCCAACCAACACTATCCAACATAAATAGTAAGGAATAATAATGTTAGGTACAGCTAATGGTTCAAATGCAACACGTGTTTTACTTTTAGGCTCTGGCGAGCTTGGCAAAGAAGTCGCGATTGAATGCCAACGTTTAGGTATTGAAGTGATTGCCGCAGATCGCTACCCCAACGCGCCAGCAATGCAAGTTGCACATCGTAGCCATGTAATTGATATGCTCGATGGCGAGGCGTTAAAACACATTATTGAACTAGAAAAGCCCGACTACGTTGTTCCTGAAATTGAAGCCATTGCCACTGACACGCTTGTAGAATTAGAGCAGCAAGGTGTTAACGTTGTGCCTACCGCTAATGCGACGAAACTGACAATGAACCGAGAAGGTATTCGTTGCCTAGCCGCTGAAACCTTATCGATTCCTACATCACCTTATGAATTTGCCGATCAATTTGATGATTTCTCAGCAGCGGTACATCGCGTTGGTATGCCATGTGTCGTAAAGCCAATTATGAGTTCATCAGGTAAAGGTCAAAGCGTGATTAAAACCGAGGCGGATATTGAATCTGCTTGGCAATACGCACAAGAAGGCGGTCGTGCTGGTGCGGGTCGTGTGATCATTGAAGGCTTTGTTGATTTTGATTACGAAATCACCTTATTAACTGTTCGTGCGGTCGATGGTGTGCATTTCTGTGCACCTATTGGTCATCGTCAAGAAGATGGGGATTACCGTGAGTCATGGCAGCCACAGCAAATGTCTGAAGCAGCATTAAAAGCGGCACAGGATGTGGCAGAAAAAGTAGTGAACGCACTTGGCGGTTTTGGTTTATTTGGTGTTGAGCTATTTATTAAAGGCGATACCGTGTTATTCAGTGAAGTCTCTCCTCGCCCACATGATACGGGTATGGTGACGCTTATTTCACAAGAGTTATCAGAATTTGCGCTTCACGTTCGCGCTTTCCTTGGTTTACCCATTCAACACATCACCCAATATGGCCCATCAGCTTCTGCAGTGATCCTTGCTGAAGGTGTATCATCAAACATCCGTTTCGATAACCTGTTACCTGCACTCTCTCGCCCACAAACACAGATCCGATTATTTGGTAAACCTGAAATTAATGGTCGTCGTCGTTTAGGTGTCGCGCTTACACGTCGAGAAGATATTGTTAGCGCAGTAAATGATGCCGTCAATGCCGCTGGTGATGTTGAAGTCATTTTCGATTAACCACGCTTAACCCAGCATATTACAATTTCTCTATCAGCAAAAAGGCATGGTTTCCACTAATAAGAAACCATGCCTTTATTTTTATCTGTACTTTATAACAACAAGTTATACTTCAATTAACCATACTTCTTCGGCAAATCGCGATAAACCACGTTGGCGACGAGGATGACTTTCATCGGCATCATCACGTTCAAGATGCGTCACTTTACAACCCGCAAATAATGCTTCAACGTCTGCTTTTGGCACTGAGAAAGGAGGCCCTGCCAATTCATCTTGTGGGTAGTCTAACGTCACCAACAAAATACGACCGCCAGTTTTAACCAACGATAACAGTTTGTCGACGTACATTTGTCGCATATCTTCTGGCATTGCAATTAATGCAGCGCGATCATAAACCACATCGACAGGATCGATATTTAGCGTGAAGTAATCACCTTGGTAAATCGAAATCTCATCAAATTGGTAAAGATGTTGATGGCCAACGCCTGTCACTAACGGCGTATACAGGTTTTCTGCAAAAAAGGCTTTAACTGCAATATCACTCAGCTCAACCCCAATCACGTGGTCATGTTTTTGTGCTAACCACACAAGATCTTCCGACTTACCGCACATAGGGACAAACACGCGATCATCACGTTGTGCATTTAACGCCGACCAATGCTTGATCAGTAACGGATTAACCTCTGATAAGTGAAAACCAATTCGATTTTCTGCCCAGCGTGAGTGCCAAAATTCTGCATCCATTTTATGACTCGACTTTTTCTAATTAAAATAATAATGCTGAAATAATAACATAGGTCAGTGGCTTTCAAAGAGTGCTAACAGTCGCTTTTTATAACTTCGCAGTGACTGTCAATTTTGCTATCTTTGCGCTTAAAACGGGATAACGCTGCTGACTTCAGAGTGAGCTAAATCGCGTAATAATGTTAAACCTTGTTGTAACCGCTGCTCAGAATTAATAGCCATTAGAGACAAACGGATATGCTTCGGATCGTCGCCATTTGCATTAAAATAACGCCCACTACTGACAATTAACCCTTGGTTTTTTGCTTCCATCACAAAGCGTTCCTGCTGCCAATGTTGAGGCAACGGCCACCAGATTTGAAAACCAGTTTCATTACCATCATGGCTTAAAATATCACGGGCTAGTTGTTGCCTTTTACAGGCAGTTTCACGCTGGTTTTCTGCTAACTCAAAGGCTTCACCACTCTCAATTAACTGCGTTGCCGCAATATAATTTAGCGGTGACGATAGCCAAATGTTAGCGCGAATAGTGGCCTGTAAAACCGCGATATGTGATTCGGGTACTTTTAAAAAGCCACAGCGTAAAGCAGGACTAAGGGCTTTTGATAAACCTGAAATATGAAAGCTATGCAGTGGAATGCGATTACTGATCGCGGCGATAGGATCTGGATTTAAAAAGCCGTAGATATCATCTTCAATTAACCAAATATTATTGCGTTCAATCACTGTTGCAATGGCATCTCGTCTTATTGGCGGCATGGTGATACCTGTTGGGTTTTGATGAGATGGCACGACAATGACTAATTTAGGCTGATGTTGAGTGATCACCTGTTGCAGATCATCAGGGCACATTCCCTGCTCATCAAGTTTGACCCCAACCACATGACGACCTGCTGCTTGAGCGATCGCCATAATACCGGGGTAAGTTAAGGCTTCTACCGCGATGGTATCACCAGGCTCTGTTAACGTATGAATAAGTAACGATAAGCCATGCTGTGCGCCATTCGTCAACAAGGTATTTTTAACATTCCCCCCTTCCAAACCAAACTTTTTCGCCCATGTTACAGCAGCCAAACGATGGCTTTCATGGCCTGAATGTTCGGTATAGCCCATTAAATGACAACTCAGTTGCTCTGCCGCATTCATCATGGCATCACGCAGTGGAGACAGGTTTTGAGACAAGCAAGGTTGCAAGATAGAGAAGTTAAAATCAGTTTCATCATCAGCAGGTTGAATGACATCGCTGAGTCTTGATGGTGAGCATACAAATGTTCCACGCCCAACAAACGATTCCACGCGTTTTTTATCTACCAGTAACTGATATGCTTTAGCTACCGTCGCGGGAGTGGTGTTTAATTCATCCGCAAGTACACGGTGTGTCGGCAATTTAAACCCTTTCGGATATTCACCATTGTCTATGCGTGCCTCTATTGTTTTTGCTATTTGTTTATATTTAGCGACACTCACAGTCTGATCCTATATTTATCATTATCACCAATCACTTAACTAACTTTAACCAAGTTAGCTCAAAAATGATACCTTAAATAAACAAATTGACATATGTCAATGTAACCCCTAGTGTACTAACCATCATTTGGTAACCATTTAGCTAACAATGAGCACAAATGGATAAAATCTGACATTACAAAGGTAGTTACAACCTTTAATAACAAACGTTCAGCTCGCCATCGTTTATGAATAAAGGCATTGCCTGCTGACGACATATCGCATAATGACATAACTCAATTTTACTGTATTTGGTAAGGAGAAACCTATGACAACAAGTATCGCTTTTATTGGTTTGGGTGTAATGGGCTTCCCAATGGCACGTCACCTGTTTAATTCAGGTTTCGACACCACTGTGTATAACCGCACGACCTCTAAAGCACAGCAATGGGCATCGGAGTTTTCAGGACAATACAGTGAAACACCGCGTGAAGCTGCTCAGAGCCGAGATGTGGTTGCGCTTTGTGTTGGTAACGATAATGACGTTCGAAGCGTTGTATTTGGCGCTGACGGCGTTTTAGCAGGCATGAAAGCGGGCTCTACGCTTGTTGATCATACGACAACCTCTGCGGAACTTGCTGAAGAGTTAGCGAAAGCATGCTTAGCTCAAGGCGTTAACTTTGTTGATGCGCCAGTTTCTGGTGGTCAAGCAGGTGCTGAAAATGGTGCACTTACTATCATGTGCGGTGGCGAACAAGCTGTTTTTGATAACGTATTACCGATTTTAAACAGCTACGCGAAACAAGCGGTATTGGTTGGCGGTTATGGACAAGGTCAACGCTGTAAAATGGTGAATCAAATTTGTATTGCCGGTGTACTACAAGGATTGAGTGAAGCATTAACGCTGGCACAAAAATCAAACCTTGATATCGAACAAGTTGTCAGCGTACTAAAGCATGGCGCGGCGGGCTCTTGGCAGATGGAAAATCGTGCTAAAACGATGGCTGAAGATAAATTTGATTTTGGCTTTGCTATTGATTGGATGCGTAAAGATCTTGGCTTTTGTTTAGATGAAGCGAAAAAACACGATCTTGAATTACCACTGACGGACGCAGTAGATAAACGTTATGGCTTATTACAAAACGAAGGGCTAGGCAGAATGGATACATCTGTCTTGATTAAAGCTTTCAATAAAGCGGTTTAATTTTATCTAGACCTCAGCCACTGAGATGAGAAAGTGACTTTGTGAAAACCGATATTACATAACGCCAGAAAAGCGAAAGGGATGCACTTGCATCCCCTTCTGCCGACCCCGATAAACATCAAGATCAAAAATCCGTTTTCCAATTCTACATTGGAGTCATGGAATACCGATTGAATCCATTCAGCTTACGAAATTCTGAATAGTTTAATCGAATCACGACGTACTGTTACACCACGGAAAGTTACAGGCTCTAACAACGTCATTAGTTGCTTAGAAACAAAAAACTTACCACCGTAGCTACGATCGCCACCACGATTAACCCAATCAGCAAATTCATCAGCCAGACTGAACATAGAGTTACCGACTAGTAAAACAAGAACTTTAGCAACTTCGCTATCGTTCTGACGGTTAAACTCAGCGTCACGAACTTTTTTACGATATTCGTCGACAATTCTTTCAAGGCACTCAAATCTGCTCATATACACCACCATAAAAATCGAGGCGTGGATACTACTGCTCTAGCCTATTTAAATCAACCCATCGCCTTATGTTTCTTTAAAAAACTGATACTTTTTTTCAATTTGGTAACAAAGATGATGCTATTTATCATTAAAAACACGATTTAATTTCATATTCACCCTCTAAAAACTTAAATGTTATTTCATATGCATGTTTGTATAATGACAGTATTAGATAGAGTCTATTAAGAAATACAAAATGATGACTATAAACACTAACTTTAAGCTGCTAGGTAAATTAAATCGTGAATATTTGACGATTTCAGCAATGATCGAAATTTACTGCTCACATCACCATTACGAAAAATGTAAAAAAGTTAATTTATGTGAAGACTGTGAATCTTTCAAAAACTACGTAAAACAAAGGCTAGATCGTTGTCCTTATGGTATCAACAAGCCGACATGTCGACAGTGCCCTATTCATTGCTACAACGTTCAAGAAAAGGTCAAATCACAAACAATTATGCGTTATTCGGGCCCTAAAATGATGTATAAACATCCAATAATGGCTATTACACACTTAATTAATGATAAAAGAAAAGTTAAAGCGTTAAATCAAGCAATGACTTCAAACAGAAAAATAAGAAAGAGTTAATAAACAACAAGTAAAAGTTAAATGTTCAGTAAAATATATTTTTACTTTTATATTTCATTCACTTTTAAGTCCGCTTTAGGGCTTGGCTACTTTATAATCAGCCCATTTACTGCTGTGTAAAAAACATACATCAATGTAATGACAAGAAATACCGATATAAGAAGGAAACTATTGAAAATAGCCCGTATGTACATAAATGTTTCGTTTCATGACTTTTTATAAATAAAACAGTCAACATGTTAATTGTAGTAACAAATGGCTAGTATTTATCAGTAAAGGCTCATCACTTTAAATATTTAGAGTATTGCTACCTAAAAAAACAGCGATAGATGATCGCTGCTTTTTGATAACAGATGAGTTTTATTTAGTTTCGATAATAATCAATTACTTGAATTTTCACAGGTTTATCTGCGCTGCTAATATCGACAGTAAACTGATCGTCATCAACAACTTTCGCATTTTTTGCCCCTTCCCCAATGACGTCAACACCTTCAATCTTGGTATATAGCTTGGTGTAATCGTAATGCATGGTGACAGTTGCGGTAACAGGTTTAGAAGCCGTTAATTCAAAAGTACAAATACCTGTAGGACAAAACACATCAATATCTTCTGCGGACGTCACCGCGATAGAATCTACATTCTTAATTGGCGTACCGGTGATTTTTGCTTCCCCACAGCCTGTTAATAATAATGCCGTTGTAACTGCAACAAGGCCAAGTTGAATTTTTTTCACACTGATATCCTCATGTATTCCGCTGAACGGTGATCTTTGTTCACTATAACAAAGAAAGTTTTACGTAGACTATATCAAACATAACAAGTTCAATGAATTAGCATTGCTGAGACAGTGCTAACATCCATCAACCACAAACCAACAACAACCAATTCACAATTTCACCTCTTTACCCTAACAAGTATCACTAATTATTTTCACTTCTGTTTATTGGCTAAACGAATACATAATTTATTTCTTATCAATAAGCAATAAAGGTTAATTTTTAATTAACCTTATAGGCATACTATAGATATAATCACCTACAATGTGTGAATAGGCTTTCTTTTATTCATGTTATAGACGCACCTATTTTTATTCCCACCCTATGGTGCACTCGAAGTTTCTAGGAGAAATAAATGAGTATCATTATTTTGGTCTGTTTGATCATTATTAATGGATTATTTGCTATGTCTGAGATAGCACTTGTCACAGCAAAGAAAAACCGGTTACAGCGATTAGCAGATGAAGGGAATATCTCTGCTCAAAAAGCAATAGAGCTAGGTGAATCACCAACTCAATTTCTATCAACAATGCAGATCGGTATCACTGTTATTGGTATTCTGAACGGTGTTATTGGTGAAGCTGCATTAGCTGGCCCTATTTCACATTGGTTAATTGAGTTAGGCCTTCCTGCAAAATCCGTTGGCTTTACTGCTTCAGCAATTGCGGTCATTGTTTTAACGTATGTATCGATTGTTATTGGTGAATTAGTCCCTAAACGATTAGGTCAAGTAAACGCTGTTTCTATTGCGGTATTTTTCGCCCGCCCAATTGCAGTTATCGCTTTTATTTCTCGTCCATTTGTCTGGCTATTGGCAAACTCAACCGATTTACTGTTGCGTTTATTGGGCAAAGGAAAAGACGACAGTTCAGCACTAACAGAAGATGATATCCGTGCAGTGATCGCGGAAGGTTCTCAGTCAGGTGTTATCCACCAGCATGAACATAACATGGTGCGTAATGTCTTCAATTTCGATGACCGCAAAGTATCTTCAATGATGACGCCACGAAATGAAATTGCGTATCTTGATTTAAATTATTCGCCTGAGAGCTATTTACAAAAATTACTCTCAAGCACGCATGCTTGCCTTCCTGTTGGAAATAACGGCTTCAGCGATTTAAAGGGCACATTAAATGCCAAGCAGTTATTACAATTTATCAATGATAATACGACTGAAAATCCACTATCAATTTTAGATTACTTAACCCCTCCCGTTTTCGTACCAGAAAACTGGACAGGTACAACGCTATTAGAAATGTTCCAAAGCTCAGGTACAGACTTTGCCTTCGTGGTTGATGAATATGGTGATATTCAAGGTATTGTGACTTCTCAAGATATTTTAGAGGCATTAGCCGGTAAATTTACCCCTGATAATCCAAAGGATGTTTGGTCAAAGCAAAACCCAGATGGCAGTTGGAATTTAGATGGCATGATGCCAATCACTGTATTTAAAGATCTATTAGATATTAATAAACTGCCAGACGAAGAAGACGGCGGTTACCACACACTTAGCGGTATGTTAGTGTGGCTATTAGATGATTTACCTAAATTGGATGACTGTATTCGCTGGCAAGGTTGGCAATTCCGCATTCTAACATTAGAAAATAACCGTATAGATCGTATATTAGCTCAACGCTACGAATAATCTGTTGCGTTTCATTCAATCAAAAAAAGTTAGCCATAAGGCTAACTTTTTTTTCATCTGCTCTATTAACTATAAGCAGGACTCGTTGTTTGTAACGTTGCTTTAAATGCCTTAATCATAAAAAACAGATAAAATATCTCAAAAGCAATACCATATAATAATAAGCCGTAGGTATCATGTTTTAAAGAATCGGGAAAAACAAAATACATAAGACCCGAGAATACAAACGTAAATGGAACGAGGTAAAAGATTAAAACTCGCCACGTTACAACCCAGCTTAACGAAAAGTATTTAATTAAATAGTTCTTTCCGTTATTTCCGCCATTGACGATAAATAAAATAATAAAGTTAATTATAATCATTACGTCATCAGCAAGTGACTCTAATGAATCTGTTTGTGGTAAGTAATACGAATACAGCATCATCAAAATAATCGGAATCAAAACATACAACGCAGATTCCCGCTCAGTGACATTATTGTGTTTTAAATCAAGCAACAAGGCTTTTAAATTGAAAAAATACATATCCCCCTCCCTTATTGTTAATAAGCCTATCCTGTGAAGGTGGAGATAGTGATTGTAATAATTGATGAATTAGAATGAGTTATCAAAATATAACGTTTTGATGATAGCTATTTCAATCGAACGTGATCACACCAACAATTACTGGTTAATATAACGAAAAGTCAGGTTTATACGTGGCTCATTGACACGTTTAGTCTTGGGGAGTGCATGTTGCCAATACTGCTGGGTCTCTCCCGCCATTATTAACAAAGATCCCGGTGTTAATTGAAAGGCAATTTTCTCTTTAGTGGTTTTATGTTTAAACACGAACTGCCGTGTTGCACCAAAGCTTAAAGAAGCAATAACAGGTTGATGACCTAATTCACGCTCATTGTCTTGATGCCACCCCATGTAATCTTCTCCATCACGGTATAGATTGCCAAGCACTGAGTTAAACGACGTTTTCGCTTGCTGTTCACACTGTGCTTTTAGATCTAATATTGCCGATGTCCAAGGTTGTGGATGCATAGTAAGCCCTGAATAAGTATAAACAGCATCACCGAGCCATGTTTGTAACCTCGGCTGAAGCACTGACCTACCAAATAGCGTTATGTGTTCTTGTTGCCAGTTCAGTTCGTTTTTCAATTGCTGAAAATACTGTTCAGACTGCTGTAAATTCAAAAACTGTGGATGCCAATAGAGTAATCCATTGTTGATTGTTATCCACTCCCCTTGATCAGCAAACAAATCCATCGTGGTTTCCTAAATTCATTTAACAACAAGTTATACGTTTTTAAGGTACAAAAAAGCCACAGTCAACACTATGGCTTTTAAGACGTTAAGATCAATTTGATTATCGTGAAAGCATCTCGACAAGGCACACAGGTGCACCGACATTACAACGATAACCTGTTGCTGTGATATCACCCGTCTCAACATTACGGTGATAGCTAACAATATCGTTAGAATGTTGATTCGCCACCAGCAACCATTCGCCATTTTGGGAAATCACAAAATCACGAGGGAATGCCCCGCCACAATCAACAGCGGCTAATTGAGTGACGTTTTCACCGTCTACATTAAAATAACTAATCTTGTTTTGAGCACGACAAGAAACATATAAAAAGCGTTCATCTGGTGATAAGTAAATAGCAGATGCCGCTTGTTTATTTTCTTCATTAGCAAGCAGTGCTTGTTGTGATACTTGCTCCCAGCAGCCATTTTGTTTTGTGATCACCACAAGCGTTTCAGACAGTTCACACACAACATAGCCGATTGATTCATCATGGCTGAAAACAAGATGTCGAGGACCTGATCCTGCTGGCATGTTTAGTGTTTGATTTAAGGCAAATGATAATGTGTTTACGTCATAATCGTAGAAGTAAACGCAATCACTGCCTAAATCAACAACGGCTAACTGATTGGTATGCTTTAGAAATGTAACTTGGTGCGCATGAGGGGCTTCTTGACGATCAACATTTGGTCCACAGCCATCAACAAATAAATCTGCGATACACTCTGTCGGTTGACCTTCTTCATCTAAACCATAAACAGTGACATTACCTGAACCATAGTTCGCCACCGCCAAAAGCTTATCTTTTACATCAATATGACAAGGATAATCCCCAGCAATAGCTAAAGAACAACGCGCTTGATGATCAGAAAAATGAAGTTGTGCACCGCTGTGTCGATCAACTTCATTAAAGGTATATAACCCGTTTTGAGTCGAAGCAAGATAAGATGGATTATGCTGTTGTTGCAACGTATCTGGCACTATCTCATTGTTTAACGTTAATACGCCAGATTGAGGATCAAGGGAAATGCCTACAACACCATGACTATCACTTGGTGCATCGGTATAAGTGCCTACATAAAAATGTAAGGGGGATTGTTTTGTCATGGAAACCTTCATAAATAAATCCGTTATCAATCATTAAAATGCCGCCTGAATAAACAGACGGCAACGACTTCTTTTAATGATTTTCTAAAATGTGAAGTAACTGCTTAGTTGGCGAGACGATAGCAACGATGGTTTCGTCAAATATGACGGCATTTTTATCAATAATTTGATGATAAGCCGCTACCTCTTGCTCTGATAACTGACATCCCTGTTTTATTTTATCAATCAGGTTCATACCGAGTTCTGCAACCGCTATAACAGCATCCGTCATAGGCAGAGTATTTACAGCAGCAATATTGTTAGCAAAAATTGGTTTTGCTTGCTGCGCGGCTAACTTAACGGTTAAGTAATGCATATTTAGCGTAGCAAGGGCTGACATATCCCCCTTATTAATACGTGAAACCAGATCGTTCATCTCATACACTGCCAAACTTTCAACAGGCAATGCATCCGCAAAGCGATTTAAACGCTCATACTGGTTATATAAATCGCCTTTCGTTGGTGTCGAATTCCACTTCTCCCAATGACGTGCATAATATTGGGCTGGCTCAACGTACTTGGCTAAGGTTTGTAACGGGCTTGAATCAGCACCATTAGCAAGACGTTTTAGCATCATGTTTGCATCTGCATGATGGCGTAACCCAACAGATATCTCTGACCACGTATCGATTGCTTTCATCCGCTTATACATGCTGCGCTCATCAGTTAACGCTTGGCTTGACCACAAACGCTCTGCAATTGCGTAACTTCGCGGCCATAAACGGTGTTCAATCGTCATAGAATCAAGGTTTTCGCCCCATATTGTGATTTCACCACCTAAAATCAATGCTTGTTCTTTTTCAGTTAATTCTGCTGGATAGCCCCCATTAGGTTCTGGGATCTGACTGCCTTTTATATCACTACTTGCAATAAGTTGCCCTGTTGCAGGCCAGCGCACATTACCGATTAACTGATAACTGCTGTCTGCAAGTTTGTCATTGGAAAAATCGTAATTAAATTCGGTGTATGACATGAAGTTATCGAAATAACCTCGGAATTTAACGCCTGGCACATACATAAGAATGTATACCTCTTCACGAGACTTACCGTTGTAGTCTGTAAACGCCCGATAACTGCCATCAGCAGCGGTAATAATAGTTAAGTTACCTTTACGTGGGCCATCTTTGCTTCTTGGCTTTACCCAATCATAAGTCTCGAATACCTCGCCTTGACGAAGTTTGTCATCCACCGTGCTCCCTTTAGGCATAGGATCGTTTCGATAGTGATAGCTTGTCGGTTGTGGCTGATCAAGGTAATACCCCGTAGAAAGAATACCTTGATACCCTTCTTTTGCGGCACGGCCTATGCTGTCATGACCTTGCCAGCTTTGGATCACTATCGATTTGGGTAACTCTTTATGCCAAATTTCATCCCACCCGATCATTTTCTTACCGCGCTCTGCCAGCATCTGCTCTACTTTAGTATTAAGATAAGACTGTAAACCGCGTTCACCATCAATATGATGCTCTTTAATAAACTGCTGAATTTTCGGGTTGTCACGCCATTGTTTATAGTTAGGCTCATCCCCGCCTATGTGGAAATACTCATCAGGAAATAAGGCAACAACTTCATCAAACACACTCGCTAGCATTGCATAAAGTTCTGGATTAGTAGGATCCATTAAAGGTTCAAATACTCCCCATCCACGTTGCTGAGGGTATTGTTGCTTTCCTATGCCAGACATTAATTCAGGGTAAGCATGAGCCACCGCAGATGCATGACCTGGTAATGATATTTCTGGAATAACACGAATACCTAAATTACGCGCATAATCGACAACCTGACGAATCTGAGCTTTGCTATAGAAATCACCATCGGTCGTGTCACGCCAAAGTTTTTGGTATTTATCGAGTTGAATACGTATGCCTTGATCGTCCCATAGATGCCAGTGAAAAACATTGAGTTTGGCTGATGCCATTGCATCTAATTGACGAAGGATCACATCAAGCTCAATGAAATGTCTTGATGTATCATAAGATACCCCACGCCAAGGAAAGCGTGGCCTATCTTGAATAGAAACAGCAGGAAAAAAATAACCAGTAGCATCCGTAGAAACTATTTGAAGCAGAGTTTCTAAGCCACGAAATACACCATAATGCTGCGCTGCATTAATCACAATTTTACCGTTGCCAACATCAAGCGTGTAAGACTCGTCACTATTAATGTTCTGAACATCCGATTTGGGGCGATGATGAATATTAATCACTAACGTCGCGTCTTGTTCAGATTGTGCTTGCCAGTTCAACATGGGCAACCCTGTCTGACGATAAAGTCGCTCCATGATTCTTTTGGCGTAAAATTGTACACGAGGCGAATCGTAACCTTTGATATAAATAGCAAAGGATTTATCCAACGTGACTATGCCTTGTTTACGCTCCACTCTCTGTGGATAAGGCATTAAATTTAAATCGCTATTTGGCGTCATTGCTATGCAACCATTAGAAACGTGGAACAAGGAAAGACATTTTTATGATCTCAGGTAATTATAAAATTAAATGTCGCATTATATCGTTGGGGATAATGGCGCCTGAATGTTGGATCACAATTGCCGCTAAAGCATGTCCTAACTTTGCTGAGTCTTGATGGCTTTTCCCTGTAACTCGCCCAGCTAAATAGCCTGCAGCAAAAGAGTCACCTGCTGCACAAGTATCAATCACATTGCTCACCTGCTCTGTCGCAACATCAGCACGCTGAACAAGCTGATCTTGGCGCCAAATAAGCTGGCAAGGTTCACTCCCTCGTTTTATCACTATTTCATGACAGCCCATGCGTAAACAACGAGCAGCAACGCTTTCATCATCTCCCCACACCAATACATCATCGTCTTGTGTGATTAACGCGATATCAACCAGCGGTAAGATTTGGCTATACCAATGTTGCGCTTCTTCGCTCGACCATAATTGAGGGCGATAGTTATTATCAAAGATGATCTTTCCACCTGTTTGCGAAAAAGCTTCAAGCCGGTTTTTAAGTCGTAAGCGGCTTGCTTGGTCTAAAATGGCAAGACTAATACCGCTCAGGTAAAAGTAATCGTATTGCTTATCTTGTAATGCAATTTCTAATTTATTCAGTGATGAGGTTGAGAAATAGCGTTTTGCTGCCGAGTTATCTCGCCAATAGAGAAAACTCCGCTCACCCGTTTTATCCGTTTGTACCATGTATAAACCGGGTAATTGCTGAGCGAAGATTTCAACTAAATTGGTGTGGATTCCTTCTAGATGCCATGTTTCCAGCAGCTCTTGAGATAATGTGTCGACACCTAATCCTGTCGCATAAGAAACATGTACTGAGTGCTGGCAAGTTAATCGTGAAAGATAAAGCGCAGTATTTAATGTATCGCCACCAAAGCTTTTACGAATAGGATCGCCGCTTAGTTCGATCATACACTCACCAAAAAATGCAATCTTGGTTTCAGCGGAGTTAAGCATCAATTGAAAACTCGATATGTAATGATATAAATAAAAAAAGAGCGCCTAAATAATCGAAGAGATGGCATTTAGGCACTCCAAATAAAGCTTAAATCTAGGGTTAGCGGCGGTCTTCTCGGTAACAAGTCACATCGACTTCGACTTTTACATCAACAACCAAATCACACACCATGCAAATACGTGCTGGTGGATGTTCACCAAAAAATTCACGAAACACTTTATTGAATGATTGGAAATAACGAGCATCAGTAAGCACGACTTTTACATGCATTACATCGGCAAGGGTATAGCCTGCTTCGTCCATGATATCGATACAGTTTTGGATCGCTAAACGAGACTGGTCAACGATTCCGCCTTCTACTACCTCACCATCAATCATCGGTGTTTGACCAGAGACATAAAGAAACCCTCCAGCCTCAGTTGCGCGAGCAAATGGCAAGTGTTGACCTCCAGTACCTACCCCACCTTCTACACCATAACGTTTGATTGACATACGACTCTCCACCGATAACTAGTTATTCTTTAAATATGTTTTTTTAATTATTTTCTTGGGTGCTACTTCTAAATAAAAATACGCCTTTCCTTGTGCCACTGACGTTGCCATTTGAATAGGTTAATTGTCCATTTACAAAGACGCTTTCTATACCCTTAGCAATAGATATTGGGTTTTGAAATGTGGCTGTATCTTTTATGGTATCAGGATCAAATAAAACTAAATCAGCAAACGCCCCTATTTTTATTTCACCACGATCTTTTAATTGATATCGATTCGCCGACATTCCCGTCATTTTATGAACCGCTTCTTCTAATGAAAATAACTGTTCTTCACGACAGTATTGACCTAACACTCGCGGGAACGTTCCCCATAAACGAGGGTGTGGCTTCGGATCATTCGGTAAGCCATCAGACCCCACCATGGTCAATTTATATTTTAAAACTCGTTTTACATCGTCTTCATCCATACAGTGATAAACAGCCCCTGCCGGTTGTAATGCTCTTGCTGCTTCTAATAATGAAAGATTCAGCTCTTCAGCTATCACCTTTAGGGTTTTACCTGCGAGTTCTGGTTTGGGTTCTGACCAAGTAATAAAAATATCAAAATCATCCGTAACTTGATTTAAATCTAGCGTTGATGAACTGGCTGAATATGGATAACAATCACAAGCAATATCTTGATATTCTGAGACTTTATCCATCAAGGATAACACTTCTACCGTGCGCCCCCAGTTACCAGCTCCTGCACATTTTAAGTGAGATATAACCACAGGTACTTGCGCATGCTTTCCTGTTTCAAAGGCTTCTTCCATCGCACTGATGATCGCTTCAAACTCTGTACGCATATGGGTTGTATATATACCACCATATTGACTTAGCACAGTTGCCAACCTCATGACTTCATCTGCGGTGGCAGCTTTTGCACTTTGGTAAGCTAAACCGGAGCTTAATCCCAATGCACCTTGCTTCATCGCTTGAGCTAAGCTCTCGCGCATAGATTCAATTTCTTCATTTGTGGCAGTACGTTGCAAATCATCTATTACGTTATTGCGTAATGTGGTATGCCCCACCAAGGCTGCAACATTCACTGCTGGCTCCGCAGCTTGCACCGCCTTTACATAATCGCCAAAGGTTGAATATTGAAAATCGTCTTTTTTTCCCAATAAGTTCATTGGCTCCGGTGGCTCTCCTTTCAAAATCGTGGGGCTTGCACTAATGCCACAATTGCCCACTATCACGGTTGTGACACCTTGGCTAATTTTAGAAAGACACTCAGGAGCACGGATCACATTGGTATCATCATGGGTATGTACATCAATAAAACCCGGTGACAACACCAATCCTTCAGCGTGAATAATTTGCTTAGCGTCATAACCATCTAATTGACCAATCGCTTGAATACGATCCTGACAAATAGCGACATCCGCAATGAACGATGCCGCGCCAGTACCGTCAACAATGACTGCTTTTTTAATGATGGTATCGCACAGCATATTGAGCACGCTCTAAATTTATAAGATGTAGACATAGTAAAGAAACGCGGATTTTAATCAGTGATAAAACACACAAAAAGGTAACAATTGTTTGATAGTTTCTAACACGTAACTTACCCTTTTATACATTTATAAAATAAGTATCAACAACTTAACTTATGTTAGAAAAGGTGATGCATGGATAAAAATCTCTTTGAATACGATAAAAACTATCATGATAACTGTTTTACTACGCCAAGTTTTGGTGATAAATCGCAACCAATTACGGCTGAGTCAAATCGGAATTACAGCCTTATTGATGAAGAAATCGCCTTACCTGCAGCAGTAATTAAAGCCTCTTTACTGGATAATAACCTTCAGTGGATGCAACAATTTGCGAATCACCATAACGTGAAATTGGCACCTCATGGTAAAACGACCATGACCCCAGCCTTTTTCCGCCAACAACTTGAACACGGCGCGTGGGGCATCACTATTGCAAGTCCTGCTCAAGCCCAAATAGCCGTACTCAGTGGGGCACAAAATATCATTATGGCGAATCAATTAGTGGGTCGCGCAAACATGATGATCATTTCACAATTAATCAAAGATTATGATGTAGACTTTTATTGTTGCGTCGACTCAAGACGCAATGTTGAAGCCTTGGAAGACTTCTTTGCCAGCCATGATCAAAAACTGAATATATTAATTGAAATGGGTGTTGATGGCGGTCGTTGTGGTTGTCGTACAGCGCAAGAAGTCATGGCGTTAGCTCAACTTATTCACCAAAGCCCCCACTTAAACTTAAAAGGTATTGAAGTCTACGAAGGGGTTATTCATGGCGATGATGCAGAACAACGAGTCAGAGACTTTCTCAATCGTACTATTGCAATCACCATCCAATTACAGCAAGAACACCTCATTCAAGGAATGCCATTAGTCACAGGTGCGGGCTCTGCTTGGTATGACATTGTTGCTGAATGTTTTAATAAGCAGCAAGAGTTAGAGGCTGTTATTCGTCCCGGTTGTTATGCCATCCATGACACGGGCATTTATCTTGATGCGCAACATCAAGTCATGCAGCGTGCTGAAAAAAATCAGGGAATAGCATGTGATTTAGGTGGTGATTTAGCATCAGCACTGGAGCTTTGGGCGTATGTGGTCTCTCGACCAGAGCCGAATAAAGTGATTGTCGGCTTTGGCAAGCGTGATGCTGCTTTTGATGCAGGATTACCTATTCTTGAACGCGCTTATCGTAATGGTGAACCTGTTGTTTTTGATCAGGTAAAAACAACGGCTGTGATGGATCAACATGCTTTTCTCTCTGTTTCAAGTGATTGCGATCTACAAGTAGGTGATGTCCTCGTATTTTCAACTTCTCACCCTTGCCTAACCTTTGATAAATGGCGTGCTGTCGCAGTATCTGATGATAACGATCGCGTCACTCACTGGGTAAGAACATGGTTTTAAACGTACTAATTAATAAGAGGAAAACAATATGAGTGTAGATGTCGATATTATTTCTCAAATAACAGAGCGTTATAATGCCCTTCGTGATGCCGAAAAGAAGGTCGCACAATGGATTATGGATGACATCCAAAGCGCAGCCAATGCCAGTATTACTGAATTAGCACAAGGCGCTGATGTTAGTGAAGCTTCTATTACTCGTTTTGCTAAAGCGATTGGATGTAAGAACGTGCGTGACATGAAAATTAAACTCGCGCAAAGCTTATCTGTCGGTCAGCGATTTATTCTAGAGCCACCGGATCAAAGTGGTTATCAAGGTATTTATGAATCAATCAAACAGTCGTTAGATGTAAACCGCAGTTTAATTGTCGAAAAAGATATTGATACCGCTGCTGATTGGTTACACAACGCTCGGCAGATCATCGCTATTGGAATGGGCGGCGGTTCAACAATTGCCGCACAAGAAATGCAGCACCGTCTATTTAGATTAGGCTACCCTGTTGTGGCTTACAACGATGGGCTGTTATCACGAATGATAGCCGCAACCGCCGAAAGTAATGATGTTTTAGTGATGATTTCATCTACCGGTTACACACCAATCGTGGTTGAAACCGCGCAGTTAGCCAAAGAGTACGGCTTAAAGATTATTGCTATAACCCCGAATAATACCCCACTCGCGGAACTAGCTAGTTTAGTGCTACCAATTAAACATCAAGAAACAGACTTTATCTATAAACCATCAGCATCACGCTACGCCATGCTAGCACTGGTTGATGTCATATCAATGGCCATTGCAGTTAAAAACAAACGACGTTCAAGAGACAAACTGCGACGATTAAAAATAGCCCTTGATGCTCATCGAGGTGGTTTAGAGAGACAACCGCTTGGAGATTAATAAGAGAAATATCTATGTGGCTGTTTAAAGGGAAAATACTGGGTTAACAATCTTTATCTTCAATACCGACAACAGGTGGTTCACCATCGTAATAATTTACAAAGTAAACGCCACACTGATCGTTATAACTAAAACCACGAGGAAATATTTTACCGACTTTAGGTGTGGTATTGCCTGCTGGTAATGCTGAGATTTGACCACTAGGTATTGTACCTTGATTACCCAAACCACACCACTCAGCCTGACATTGGGTATCTCTACCACTGGTATACATTACATCATTCAAGGTCAATAAGTAACGCATGCTATGCATCCAATGCCCGGTTGGATAACCCATAACAATTTCAATATCAACATCACCTGCATCTATCACTGACTTGTTAGGATCATGCTCAACACCAAGAACTATGGCGCGCGTATGGACAAAATCACTTGCCGTTATCAGTGAAGATTTCACTCCTTTTAATAAAGCAATGCGAGCATCTCTACTGATATTTAAAAACTTAGGGGCGACGAAAACAGCAATAATTCCAACAATAACGATGATGATAACTAGTTCAATAAGACTAAACCCTCTAATTTTCACTATCGTTATCCTTTATGTACATCAGTTTTTTGTGTCGTATATTTCCATCCTATTGACTGAGCAATGAATAGCAAACAAAGTGTTGGAAAAACGTTAGCAATATCAATAGATCATAAAAGCACAACATAAATTACATTGTGCTTTCGTATTCCTGTGTTTTAAGCCCCAAAATGCTGCAAAATAGCCTGACCAATTTGAGCTATTTCTTTATCACGCTCAGGAATACTCGCTTTAGTACCTGTTAGATAAATACTGATCACTAACGGTTGTTTTTGTTCGTTCCATACCACAGCAGTAATACCACGTGAACCATGGCCACCAGCGCCTGAGCGATCTGCAATTTCCCACCCTTTTGGTAAGACTGAACGCAACAAGCCATTTGAAACTTTATTGGCTTTCATCCAGTCTTTCAGTTGTTGTTTTGAAGACGCATTTAAAGCATTACCTAATACTAAATTGCTAATCGTTTTATTCATTGCATAAGGTGTAGTGGTATCACGCTCATCACCTGGTGTTGCCTCATTGAGTAATGGTTCAATACGATCTAACCTTGTTACATTGTCACCACTATCAATTAAAAATGTCGTTACGCCTACTGGGCCACCAATATGACTTAGTACTAAATTCGCCGCTGAATTATCACTGGTTGTCATGGTGGCAAAACACGCGTCTTTTAATGACACCTCTGTGCCGACTTTGTCTTGAAATACTGGCGCATAATCTAAAATTGTATCGGCGTTGATCAGATAGGTTTTATCCATCATGCCATCATTGATTTGGTTATCATGTAGTAACTTTGCACAAGCAAGTGTTTTAAAGGTACTCATTAATGGAAAACGTTGATCGCTGTTATAGCCAAACAACTGCTTTCCTTTGCCATCAACGACTGAAACACCAATTCTTGCACCTAATTGCTTTTCAGCATGTTCAATTGCTGAATTAACTGTGATGTTTTCCGCTAGGCTCACGCTAGAAAAGCCCAAAAGAGAGCCCATTAATACTGAACCAATAATGTGTTTTGATATTTTTTTTGATAAATAACGCATGTATACCTCTGATAATAGCTTTCACATTTTATCAGTAAAAAAATCCATTAAAAGTAACGTTTGCGACATAAAGTTAATTAAAATTGGATAACCACCTATATTTTCATTTACTATTTTACTTTATGCATTATTAGTATTAGTTTGATTTAGTATTTACATAATCTCCGTAACCACCCATATTCAAGCTACTACATAAATATAATGACTATTGAACCTACCACCTTACTTGCGATTGCAGCAATCTTTGTCGGATCTTATGTCCAAACAGCTATCGGCTTTGGTTTAGCGATTGTTTCTGCACCTATTTTAATTGTTTATGCTCCACAATACGTCCCTGCCCCTATTTGCCTTATTGCATTATTTATCTCATTACTTAACGCCTTAAAACATCGCAGTAGTATTGAACTTGGTGGTTTAAAAATGGCCATTTTAGGGCGGGTACCTGGCTCTATTGCAGGTGCGGCTTTACTTGTTTATGTTTCGGCTCATGTCCTAACATTGTGGATTGGTTTACTGGTACTACTTGCAGTGGTTGTGAGTATCTTACCTTATCGGATTGAACCGACGCCTCGTAGAATGGTTATTGCAGGCTTCTTCTCAGGCTTATTCGGTACAAGCTCCGCCATTGGTGGGCCGCCAATGGCGATATTGTTGCAACATCAAGAAGCCAATCAATTACGTGGTAACCTATCAGCATTCTTTGTCTTTAGTTCTATTGTTTCTTTAGCGGCACAAATTCCTGTCGGCTTTCTTTCTTTTGATAAACTTTGGATCACCCTCCCTTTAATCCCAAGTGCATGGCTGGGATATTGGTTAGCGCTCAAGACTACCCAGTCTCTGCCGAAAGAAAAAATACGCTACGCTGCTCTTATCCTGTGCTTAATTTGCGGTATCATTGCCATCTATGAAAGTATCCACTAGTAAATATGTATTCAATATCACATATCACTAAGATTAGTACCCACAGTATCAATTAAACCAAACAAAATGATTGACCATTACCGATACAACTTGATAAACATATGTTAACAAACATTAATTTTTATCAGTTATTTAAGAGGTATAATATGGATATTGTTGTTGCCTTAACGAATGGAAAGTTCGGTATTGTTGAAGACTGCATCACGGCAGATGATATTGAAGGTAGCTGTATTGAGTGCTGGGTTGAAAATGACACAGGCTTTACTTACGAAAAAGCGATTGTCGCATATTGTTTATAGTCTAGTTACTTTAGAATTAAGCATCTAAATAATAGGTGCTTAATTCTCTCATCATATCAAGCCAACTCTATTCAAGAACTATTGTTTTATTTATCTGAAAATATGTTGGCAATTCAATTGATAATTATAGTTAGGGTAAATGCATAGAGCATATCCTAACTATGTTATTTTCCCATCACCTGAGACTACAAAAGTAAGTAATCGCCTCTCCCGCATTAGATCTCATTAACCTATTAACCTTCTTGCAAGCCTTTCTAAATACACATAAATGTCCTATCAGTAATGCTTTTATCTAGATTAATAACAAACCAACAATCCACATAACTATACATCGGCTATAAGCAATACCGTGACGAATGCGCACAGAGCCATCTTCTATTCCCATTACTACATTAATTACGCTGATTAAACATCCACAGCAGCCTCAACAGTCAATTAACCGATTTAATACTGTAACTGTTTTTAACCCAACCACTGTACAAAACACTGTATGAATTACTGTATAAACACCTGTGACATAGCGCAATATTTTAACTATTGATAATTTTCAGTTTTCATAAAACAAAATAACACAAATAAAACATACTTAAATATTCATTTAAAATCAGATATTTAAATTAATTTGAATTCGAACGCCACCTATAAAAAACCACACAAGATATAAAAAGATCACACAAAAAACACTTGCATCAGGAGCTAAATAAAACTACTGTACACACATACAGTATGTATATATAACCACTAGTTGAGGAAAGCACTAATGAACTACCACTCATCAATTACTGCTTCACAAGTTTACAAGTCAACATTTGCAGCAGATTCAACCCAGCAACCTCTTTCTGCTGCGGTCGGACAACCAATTGAAGTGAGTTATAGTGCAGAGCAGCAAACTCAATTAGCCTATTTCTTACGACTATTAAAAAAAGCGAATAGTGAAAATCGTTGGATCATGTTTATTGGCTATGATGCCTTAATCGATAAGTCATTATTGAAAAATGCAGGTATCGACATCAACAAGGTCTTGCTGTTAAAAACACCTGTTCATCAAAGTAAACATAATTTAATGGTGAAGGCATTAGAAATGGGAAATTGCAGTGCTGTTATTGTTGCTGGTGAAATCGAACAATTTGATACTCCCCTTATATACTCTGCAGCGACCAGCGGACATGCGATGGCATTTGTACTAAATAAAAATACAACAACCCACTTAACTGTGCATTAACATGGACTAAGATCGTAACAAAATGGTTACAGTGACGTAATTTTAATGAGGATAACGTTAATAAGTTTAAATAATTCCCCTTGTTCCATCCCAAATAAACATACAAACTATCATTTTATTAAGATAATGGTTTTTAGGTACATAAAAAGACCATATAATCTTATATATATGATAATTAAAGATTAGGTTACAACATGGATAATAAGCTTGGATTAGGGGCGCTAACAGCACTCGTGATCGGCTCAATGATTGGTGCCGGCGTATTTAGCCTTCCTCAGAATATGGCACTCGTTGCAAGTCCAGCGGCTGTAATGATAGGATGGATGATCACTGGTATTGGCATGATCTTTCTCGCCCTATCATTTCAATACCTTACAATTATAAAACCTGAAATTAATAGTGGTGTATTTGGCTATGCGCAAGCTGGTTTTGGTGACTACATCGGATTTTGTTCCGCATGGGGTTACTGGCTAAGTGCAATGCTAGCAAATGTCTCATATTTAGTGATTGTCTTTAGCACATTAGGCATGTTTTTCGATAAACCTAATGATGTTATTTTTGGGCTTGGTAATACGTGGCAATCTGTTGTTGGCGCTTCTATTATTTTATGGCTCGTCCACTTCTTAATTTTGCGAGGTGTTAAAACAGCAGCAAAAATTAATATGGTAACAACCATCGCTAAATTAGTACCTCTATTCTTATTTGTCTTCTTTACCATGCTTGCCTTCAAATGGCACACATTCATTTTTGATTTTACTGGCATTGAGTTTGGTTCCAAACATGACCTACTTGATCAAGTAAAATCGACTATGTTAATCACAGTATGGGTATTTATTGGTGTTGAAGGTGCCGTCGTTGTTTCATCACGAGCTCGCGATCGGAAAGATATTGGTCGAGCAACTATTCTCGGTCTATTAACAGCGCTTATTATCTATATTTTTGTAACGCTTCTTTCTATGGGTATTATCAGCACTCCTGAACTCGCAAAATTACAAAATCCATCAACGGCTAAAATATTAGAACACATTTTAGGACCGTGGGGAGCCGTTCTAATTGGCTGTGGCTTACTTATTTCTGTATGTGGTGCATTCCTTAGCTGGACGGTTTTAGCAACAGAAGCACCGTTCCTTGCCGCTAATAATAATGTATTTCCTAAAATTTATAAGAAACAAAATGAAGCCGGTACTGCCGTTACTTCATTAAACCTAACGACTATTTGTATTCAGGTATCTTTATTTGTAGTGACTTTTGCAGGTGGAACCTACAATAGCATTTTGGTCATTGCCTCTGAAATGATTTTGATCCCCTACTTTTTAGTTGCTGCTTATACGTTAAAAATAGCGATACAAACTAAAAATAGAGGTTCTTTACTCTGGGTTGGTATCTTTGCAACCGTATACGGTATCTGGCTACTCTACGCATCTGGTTTGCACCATTTGCTGTTGTCTGCAATTTTGTATTTACCTGGAGTGTTTTTCTTTATTAAAGCAAAACGAGAACAAAATAAGCCTATTTTTGTAGGTAGAGAAATCTATTTTGTTTTATTCCTTATTACCATTTCAGCGTTTGGTATCTACTTACTTGTAACAGGAAAGTTAGTCATCTAAATTGCAACTAAAAAAGCCGTGTTAATAAAATCAACACGGCTTTTTTCACATCATCTGTTTAACTTATAACTGTCGTTCATTCCAAGCTATCTCAACACGATTTCTACCACGCTCTTTAGCCTTCATTAAGGCCTCATCAGCACGTTCAATAAAGTGGCTATAATCTTCATTCTCAAGTTCTGCTACACCTAAACTACAGGTAACTTTCATACCGTTATCCCATACAGCACTCTCTATACATTCACGTATTGATTCAGCCAGTTCTGCGGTAGCACCTAAAGGTGTTGCTGGGCAAAAAATCACAAATTCTTCTCCTCCCCAACGAGCAAATACATCAGATTTTCGTACACGCTTATTGATCAAACTTGCAAATCGTCGTAATACTTCATCACCTAAGCGATGGCCATACTTATCGTTCACTTGTTTAAAGTAGTCAATATCGATAAATATCATTGAAAAAGAAATATTATTAACAATTGAGTGTGTTGTTACCTCTGCTAACCATTCATTAATTTCATGTCTATTACGAGTTCGCGTCAAGGGATCCGTAAATGCTAACTCTTCAAACACCAAGCTTTTCTCGTACAAAGTACGGTTAGCAGCACGTAAACGTTGTGTACGTTCTTCTGTTTCTTTAATCTTTTTTCTTAGATAAATGCGATCAATAATGATAAAAGATATTGCTGTTACTACCCAAAGCGATAACAATATTTTTACTAACGCTTGTTCAGTGATCCTTTCACCATAAAAAACCAGCTTATTTAATCTAATGGAATAATTCGCTTCTTTTACATAACTGCCTGTAGCAACTTCAATGATTGAAATGTTATCAAACTGTCGACTTGATTTATCAACAGGCACTTCGTAATCAGCTATCCACCATGATAAAACTTGGAAAGAACGAAGAGGAAATACAACTAGCCCTTTATCCTCTCCAGGGGCATACTCAATTGCATTAAACTTTAGAGAAATAGGATCTGATAACTTCGCGTAAGCTGAATCATAATTACGTAAATAAATACGAACTCTTTCTCCCTCTAAAGGGCTGTCATAATCAATATCAATCCCAACACTATCATAATCACTAAGATCAATACCTTTATCAACTGAGTCTGTTAGTGATATCGCAATTTCACAAAAAGGCCATTGCGCTTTATTAACGATATCACATTCAAGTAATGCACCATTCCTATCTATATATAAAGACGATTCTGTTGCACCATTCTGTCCTTTATCATCAATAATTTTGTATGTACTATTTACAGGAGACACAATGTACTCTTTCTTTGCGCCACCAAGCATAAACCACCCATAAACAATACAGGTAAAAATAACTAGAAATAATATAGTGTAACGGACTGGTTTTATTAAACCTGTCATGAAAACCTCAGAGACAATTAAAGAAAAAAATATGCATATAATTTAGTAGTAAAACTAACAAAGCTTACCGATTATAACAATAGAATAATCATTAATATGTAAGCCTTATTATACTTTCAGTGCAAAGCATTAACACTAATAAAACAATAAGTTATCTTGAATTTATCATTATTGCCTCACCGTATATTAGCGACGATTTCTATGCTTACCTCTATTCTGGTGGATTCTACTTTTCGACTTTGCTCGTCGCTTTTCAGCTGCTGCACCACGGTGAACAGATTGTGTTTCTATTAATTCAGGATTAGGCTCATAGCCTTCTAACCATTGCTGTGGTAGACGGCTATCTAATAACTCTTCAATCGCTTTTAATGCCCATTCTTCATCAAGGCTCATCAAAGTAATTGCATGACCAGTCATTCCTGCTCGGCCTGTACGACCAATACGGTGAACATAATCTTCAGCTTTGAAAGGCATATCAAAGTTAACTACATATTCAAGTTGCTCAATATCCAGACCTCTGGCAGCAACATCAGTTGCGACTAATACACGAGTCTTACCTGATTTAAAATCATCTAATGCACGTTGGCGCGCACCTTGGCTTTTGTCACCATTGATCGATGACGCTTTAATACCATCTAAACCCAAATCTTTTGCTAACTGATCAGAGCCCTGCTTAGTTTTAGTGAAAACCAATACCTGTCGCCAATTACGAGAACCAATTAAATACGCAAGTAATTCAGCTTTACGATGTTTATCAACAGGGTAAACCATTTGTTCAACGGTTTCCGCAGCAGTATTTGCTGGCGTTACTTCTACCATTTTAGGGTTGGTAAGAATATCAAATGCTAGCTTTTTAACTTGCTTTGAAAAAGTAGCAGAGAAAAATAATGTCTGACGTTCTGCCGGCATTCGCTTCATAATACGTTGAATATCAACAATGAACCCCATGTCTAACATACGATCTGCTTCATCTAATACAAACGTTTCAACTTCAGATAAAGAGACAGAACCATTAAAGACGTGATCAAGTAAACGTCCAGGTGTCGCGACTAAAATTTCAGCGCCTGCATTTAAGGCTTTAACTTGTACATTCATACTCGTACCGCCATAAGCAACCGCCACTTTTAACTCGGTATATTTGGCATACGTTGTAATACTATCAAATACTTGTTGAGCTAATTCTCGTGTTGGAGTCAAAATTAAAGCACGAATTTTATTACGTGACTTCTGATTATTTTCGACCGCTGTCGACACCTGCTCAGCTTGCGATGGTAACGTCATTAAGCGTTGTAATAGTGGAAGTGCAAATGCTGCTGTTTTACCTGTGCCAGTTTGTGCACCTGCCATTACATCGTCACCTTTCAATGCCAATGGAATTGCTTGTTGCTGCACATCTGTAGGTGTTGAATAACCTAATTCAGTCAATGCTTTTAACAAATTGGGATGAAGGTTTAGGGATTGAAACGACATAATGATTTCCTAACAGTAAAAACACTTATAACTTTCGATACAAGTAAGAACCGTGAGTCTACCATAAAAGGAAATAAGCGATCTTTTATCAATTGAAACAATATATAAAAATTATCAACAATGCAGATTTATAGAAAGGATGTTATTGGATATAGAGCTGTTTTTTTATTCTATAAATTCGCAGTTCTCTGATAGTAACAAAAACAAAATTGATAATCACAGTGATAAACAGGAAAGATGCTCCTAGTGGAGAATAGTCGAAGCTCATCATAAGATAGCCTAATGCACTGAATGAAATTAAAACTAATATCCACCTCAATGGCGAACCAAATCGTAAATCGTCGCGTTTCTTATCGTAATACACTGAAAAACGGCCTAATAGAAAGCCAAACTTAATGTCTAAACCATAAGATTTTATCTCATAAGGCTGCGAGATTTTTTTTAATTCCTGCTCAAGCTCTGCAATATCCATATTCATTTCCTTATAAAAGTATATCCATACTAGCAATTTAAAAATAAGAATTTTAAACAGAGGTAAAATTATGAGGCTCGTTTAACAAAAAAGAGCTCTATAAGAGCCCTTTTGATTGAATCTAAAAAATATTATTTTATATTTAAGAATGCCGCACCACGTACGCCACCCGCATCACCATATTTTGCTTTCACTACTTTTGGCGCAACAGCTACAGACAATAAATATTTAGGTAAACGCTTTGGTAATTCATCGTAAATAACATCAAAATTAGATAAACCACCACCAAGTACCACAACGTGCGGATCTAAACCAGTAAAGATATTAGCGAAACAGATAGCAAGCAACTCTAAGAAACGTTCTACATGCTCAACTGCTTTTTCTTCACCTTCACGATAATGACCAATAATTTCAATTGCTTTTAACTTTTCACCGTAATAGTGCTGGTATAACAATTCAAAACCACGACCCGAAAGATAATTATCAATACAGCCTTTTTGACCACATCCACAACCGAGTAACGGTGCATTTTCACCTAAAAATAACCATGCATCTAACGGTAATCGAGCATGGCCTAGTTCACCACCTACATGGTTTAGACCAGAAAACACCTTGCCATCAAATACCATACCACCGCCAACGCCAGTACCAAGGATCAAACCTAGTACTGATGGCGAATCTTTATGTTCATCATCCCACGCTTCAGATAATGCAAAACAATTCGCATCGTTATCAAGTGCCACTTTACGACCCAGTTTCGCTTCTAAGTCTGCACGTAACGTGCGCCCTTTTGCAGCAGGAATATTAGACGTTAATACAACGCCATTTCGTGCATCTTCAATACCAGGAATACCGATGCCTACCAAGCCTTCACAACCAAATTTTTCATCGGCTTGTTGAACCAAAGTAACAACTATATCGATTAACTTATTGTAATCATCACCTGGTGTTGCCACACGCTCTGTTGCTACACGCTCAAGCTTTTCATTAAATGCCCCAAATTCAATTTTGGTACCGCCGATATCAAAGCCGTAGTACATCCTATAACCTCACAAATAATGCTCAACAACACCCGACCAGTGTACAAAACTTTCACTACTTTGAAAATTATCCACACTAAGCACCACTCTATCTGTGACTAATAGCAAATTTAGCCTCATGATGAGGTGTAAAGATCTCGTTTAAAGAAAAAATTTAGCTAAATTACATAATCATCACTGATTAAATGACAACCTCTCTCATTAACAACAAGTGACAAGGTAACGTTTACATTTAATTTCCGTACTCAAGCATAAAACTTTGAAGTGTTTTTAAGGCAGAGTCATCAGGCAATAGTCGATTCATTTTACCTGTGATGTAATTTTCACGAAATACATCAAACCACAGGTCTAACATTTCAGCATTTTCATGCTCACCAAATAAATCAACAATTTTAGCAGCAACTTCTGCTGTACCTAATTGGTTATCCTTAGACGCCTCACGCATTTTATAACGTGATGGTTTATCAGGGTTTATCGATAAGACTGGGAAATTATTTAAGTAAGGACTTTTACGAAACATTTTTTTTGCTTCAGCCCAACTACCATCCAGCATGATAAATAATGGACGTTTGCCGTCTGGCAGCTCAACGTTTTCGGCAACACGTTCAGGCTCTGCATATTCAGCAGGAAAAACCACATAAGGTTGCCATTGTGGATCATTAAGCAGTGCTAACATCTCTGTATTCGGTTCAGTACGAGACCAAATATAAGCGAAGGTATCTTCAAAAACATCAGCAATCAAACGGCCTGTATTGCTTGGTTTTAAGATCTCGTCATCGAACATGATGAGTAGAAACGCAGCATTCGATGTTGCTAATGGTCGATACTCACAAATACAAAGATGAGTTCGCAGCATACATTGACGACAACGCTCAACTTTACAACCGCGAGCTAAAAATGGACGAGTCGAACGCGCTAAACGTTCGTCATATAAAGTATGTACAGCATGTATGCGCATGAAGGATAACCTGAGACAAAATGAACTGCCGCATTCTACCGAATACCATGCGCAACATACAAAAATTAACTCTATCCAGTTCGTCTCTGATTATTAATTAGTCGATACTGGCGTTTCAAATGTTAAGACGGGATCATTTTCATCTTCCAAATGATAACGGCTCAACATACCTTGTTGTTGTTGCGCGATGACAGCGACACGTTCAGCTTCATCAACAAGCGTATCAAGCTGGTGATTATTTTGTTGAGCACGACTTGCAACCTGCTCCAAATTTTGGGCAACATGTTGTGACGCTCGTTCTTGTTGTTGTGTCGCGACGGCAATCGTCACCATTTGTTGATTGATATCTGAAATAGTATTTTTGATCAAATTTATAGCTTGTTGCACATCACTGCTACGTTCAATAGACGACATCATTTCTTTACGACTCACTAACATCGCTTCATTGACGTCATCAGCCGCTTTATGAAGCGAGGCTATCGTATTGCGAATAGACTCTGTTTGTTGATTCGTTTCACTTGCCAATTGACGAACTTCATCTGCAACAACAGCAAACCCACGGCCTTGTTCTCCCGCTCTTGCTGCTTCAATGGCTGCATTTAAAGCCAGTAAGTTAGTGTTATTCGCGATAGAACTTATAAGCTCCACGACTTCTGTAATTTCTTTTACGTAATTATCTAACTCTTGCATTCGCTTTTCATTAATAGCGAATTGCTCTTCTAATGCTAATAAGCCTTGAGTACTGCACTCAATAATCCCAACACCATTTAAAGCTAATTGTTGAGCCTTTTGCGCTTGTTTTTCTGATTCAGAGCTACTTTGCGAGATCTCTCGAATAGATCCTTCAAGTTGTGTCATCGATGTTGTTACAACAGCCAATTCCTCACTTTGATTTTGTAGCGCAACACGCGAAGTTGTAGAAGCGTGCATGCTTAATTCAGCAGCACTGGTTAACTCATTACTGTTAGTAATTAACTGCTGTAGTGATTCTCTATCATGTTCACACAGATCGTTGAGCACTTGTGCTAACTGAGCAAATTCACTAGCAGCATTAGTATTTGCCTTAACCGTTAAATTCCCCTCACTAATTTTATTTACAACGTCACTAATATGTTCAATCGACTTTTTCACTACGCGGCTTATCCACGTTCCTGCAAGCACTGAAATAATTAACCCAATGATGCTAAAAATTAGGAACATTTGTCGTGCATCATTGCTTGCATGTGTAAAACCATTTTCACCATTTTTAATTAAGCCATGTGATTGCTGGGTAATCACTTGGAGTAAATCCATAATCAAACTAGTTTGGTGTTTAACTTCGGTATATTTAATGCTTTGTTCTTCATTGAGTTTCAATACATTTAAATAACGTTCAATATATCCCTGTTTGGCAAATAACTTTTTTACCATTTCAAATGGCACAGTGAGGCTTGAAAAATCATTTATCGCACCATTTTCACGTACCAATTCACCCCAAGCATATTTCATCCCTGATAAATTCGTACGTTTAAGATCTTTTGCTATCAACTTTGCTTTAACCAAATCAGGTTCTGTTACTAACAGCATCAAGTTACCGCTTAACTCTACAGCATGATTTAAAAAGTTAGTGACATTACTCATCGCATACTCGTTATCAGAATATAACGTTATACCAACACGACTCATTTCCGAACGAACAGATGAAACCGCATAGTTCATCGTTGAGCGCTCAGTTGCTAGCTTTTCTTTATTTAGAATAATTTCTTTTTGAATGGAATAAATATCAAACGCTAATTGATTAATGGATTCAACTTCAGACAAGTATTTTTCTGCATATTGTTTTAACCAGTTTATCTTATAAGTTTTTGCTAGTATCTCTAACTCTTTACCTGCATCTTCACCTTGGCTATGCATATTCTTATAAATAGCAAATGTTTGATTCAGTGACTGTTCATTATTACTCATCAACATATCACTTAAGCTTTGCTCAACTTCTAATGCACTTGTCACAATCGCGGCGTTTTTTAATGATACTGGCACCGCTTGGTTGCTTAATACATCAAACTCTCGGGTCATGTTATTTAATCCATTATTACCCGAAAAAGAAAGCGTAAGACTGATTGTTACCAGTATTGCTAAAACAAACTGAATTCTTAAAACAACAGATAATTTTTTTGCGCGATGTGCTTGCTTCATTAACCTATCCTCAGAACATTGTTAAGAGAGAAAAGTAAAAAGCAAAATGCTAACTACCAATTATTAATATTATGAATACTCTCTATGGAGCATTAAGGTAATAATTAATTGTTAAAGAAATATTTCAATTATTTATTTTATTAATATTCGTGTTTTTAATGATAATAGACATGAATTAAGTTCTACTTAACTCACATTCCATATAGGGATTTTTGATGGTTTTTTATATGACAAAATACAGCATAAAGTTGAAATAAAATATGACATTAAATGCCTTATTCCTTTTCTGCATTTATTAAATGGATTAACTACATTAAAATTTTTAATAAATTTTTAAAATTGCTGAGTCAAATAAGTTTTTTACTAAACTAATAAAGTCTTCTAAGAAACTAATTTGCACATCAGAAGCTTCACATAACCAAATTCCTTCAAGAACTTGATTGAGATCAGCAAGAACTAAATCAGCTTCTTGCATTAACTGAAAACGAACATCTTGCTCAATATCAGGGTTTTGCGAAAATACGGTCATCAATTGCGTTGCGATTAAATCAGTGACGACATCTTCTATAGTAATGCTTTTTTCAGATACGGATAACCCTTCAAATAAGGTTAAACTTGAGGCTAAATACTCAACTAAAGCTTCATATCCTTCTGTATTTACGACCAGATTTTCCACAATACTATCCATATATAATCAGAAAATTTTATATACTTTACTCTTTATTTTTTCATTAACCAATATTTCTGTTGAATTCATCGATATTTTTTACATTTGTCGCTAGTGAAGTAAATTTACCATCCGCTTGCATTACTGTCGTTTGATTTCGCCCTTTATTCTTCGATTCATACAGAGCAGAATCAGTTTGTTCTAGCCATGATTCATAGTTGGTTATACCTGGGTGTAACTGGCACACACCTAAACTTATCGTGACATTAATTGTCTTACCATCAACAACAACATTCGCCTTTTCTACTTTTTTACGTAATCTTTCAGTAAAATAGCTGGTCATATCTGCCGTAGTTCCAGGTAAAATCACACCAAACTCTTCTCCCCCATAGCGCCCTGCTATATCGCTTTGCCGTTTTGCTTTTCGAACGATGTCAGCAATCGTTTTAATGACGGCATCACCAGCAACATGGCCATAAGTATCATTAACATTTTTAAAATGATCGATATCAAACATAACTAGTGTCATCGATTGATGCATTTGCTGATAGTGTTCAAACTCTTCAACTAAACAATTTTCCCAATGCCCACGATTATACAGCTGGGTTAATCGATCTGTGATACTAAGATGAGTTAATTGCTCGTTTGACTCCCTTAGGTGGTTTTTATTTTTAGCTATATCCGTGACATCTGTAATCGTTAAACAGATATGAGTATATTCACCAGTCAAAGACTTCAAAGGTGTTAATGTCATGTTTTGATACATGAAATCAGCACCTCCAGAGATTGGACTAAAATTACTAAACTTGAATACCCAAGGACGATCTTCCCATGCAGAAAAAGAGCGCATTCGTAATTTAAATGTTGATGATATTTTATTTTTTAGCCAATTCTTAGGTAAATTCTCTACAACATCAAATAAAGGCTTACCCATTATTTGATCGGTTGATATACCGCTATATGCCTGCATAAATGTATTCCATGCATATACATTGTAATCTTTATCCAATATCACAATCCCTGCATCCAAATGATCAAGGACCTGCATGGTTAAATGAAAATCAGCTAATGAAATATCACTCAATTTAATGTTTCCATAATCTGGTGAATAACTTTAGTGGAGTGACTATCCATCATAAATAGTACTTCACATTCAAGATCCAGTGTTTCAGCTTTATATACGTATTCCACGGTAAAAAAATCACTCTCTTCATGCTCTTTCTGACTCAAATTCATATATTCTTCTAAAATGATTGGCTGCCGAACTGAGAATGGAATACTTATTTGTTCTGATAAAGCAACGAGAAAAGAAGAAACCATGATATTACTAATATCAATAACAACTTCATTTTTATCTTCATTTGTTTGACTAAAACCCAATTTTTCGCCAAACGAAAGAATATCTTTACCGCGTAAATCAACTAAAGCTTCACCATGAATACCACCACCGACAAACCGCTGAGCAATTGCAATTGATTGATGATCACTACGAATATCAGCAATTGTCATAGCAAGATCGCTACTTTGCATAGTGGCGACATATGGCAATGGCATTTTAATAAACTCACCAAGATGGTCTGAAATAATTGCAGCACCACGACCAAGTGAGATATTTGCGATTTCTCTAAAACCTTCAATATAATCAACAGATAAAGTGTTATCGTTCGCGGTTGTATTTGTTAACACCGTGATTTGTAAATTCGATAGCAGTTGTTTGAGCTTTTTCTTGTCAAATGGCTTTGACAAAAAATAATCGGCACCAAGCATCAAACAACGCCTTGCTGCTTCTTTTTGGACATCTGCAGAAATAATCACAATTGTAGGCTTATAACTGAAACTCGGAAGTCGTTTTAATACTTCAAAACCATCCATGATAGGCATAGTCAGATCTAGAAAAACGACATCAATATTATTTTTAGCTATTTTATCTAGGCCATCACTACCATTTTCAGCATAATATAAATTTATGTCATAGCTATCCTTCAACAAACGCGTCATTGATTTATGGACTAGCGGTGAGTCATCACAAATTAGTATATTTTTCGCCATAACAATAGATTAGGATCTTTTTAACATTAATAAAAATATCATAGAGATATTGTTACAAATATCTATCATTTGGTTATGAAATTTAGTTGATAAGTGACATTGGTCTAATTTTTGACTTTGGTTCCAAAAATTACATTACAACAGAGTGATAAGTTTATCGATGATATTCGGATAAGCTTGTATTTATACTCGTAAAGTGATGTTGCCGTTATAATAAGATGACTATAAATGACCATAATTTCACGGTATTCTAATACTGTCCATTTGGATGTATGAAAATAAATTAACACTATATTAATTATGTAAGGTTTGTCAGTATGAAGGTTATTCGCTGGATTCTTGGGCGTATTATTCTTGTCCTAAATTTTATTTTTTCTCCTCGCGGGATAAAACGCTCTTCCGAACAGCAAAATGAGGTCAACAAAGCGGTAGCTAAACTCAAGTTATATCAATTTGATGCATGCCCTTTTTGTGTAAAGGTACGTCGCGAAGCTAAACGACTAAGCTTACCGTTAGAAACACGTGATGCAAAAGTATCACCTTGGGAGCAAGAATTAATCGAACAAGGCGGTAAGCGCAAAGTTCCTTGTTTACGCATTGAAAAAGAAGACGGCGTTGAATGGATGTATGAGTCTAGCGATATTATCGCCTATCTTCAAAAACGTTTTAATGGCTAGGTTACAGAGTTAAAATCCTCCCCAAATAACCTTTTAATAACAACGACTAAAGTTCCCTCTTTTGATGCCGATAAACAACCGTTATTGTTTTATCGGCATCTTCTCCACTTTATTAAAGCAACTATTTAGTGGCTGCCTTCAACATCTTGATACAACAGGACGTACAATGAGAAAATTAAAAACCGTCACTACTGATGATATTCTATTAAAACTGTGCCAATCACTTTCCGATGTCTTATCTAAAGCAACAGAAACTGACGTTTCCTATTCCGCCATGGTACAAAAAATTAATAAAACAAGTTTAAAACCTGATATTGGCTGCTTTGTACTATTTGATGGCGGTTTTACTGGTTTAGTCGTTACAAACTTTACCAACCAAGCAGCAATGGAGCTTTATAAAGAATATATGCTACGTATGGGGATTTCTGAAGATGAGCTCGCTGTACATCATACCTCTGATGAGGTTGCGAATATTCTTGGTGAATTAATGAATCAAGTCGTTGGGGATTTTACGGGTAAGATCGGACGTGAGTTAAAAGTCTCAATTACTCAGAACCAACCAAAAATGTTAGCACTCAACAAACAAATCTTATTATCTGTTGATACCAACTTAGATCGCCCTCAAGCTCGTCGTGTTAGCTTTACTACAGCCAAGAACAACATTTTCTATCTTGAATTTGCTATGGATAAAACCGAATTTATCCAACTAGAAGAATTTGAACAAGACACTCAAGACACCGACAGCATTTTTGAATCAGCCAAGCTTGAACAACAAAAGGAAAATGCTAAAAATCAAACGTTAAAAGATATTAACGACCAAGATCTCTTTGATCAACTAGGCATTTAATCTAATAGGTTTTAATGAATATTTAATAGGCAATATATTACTCTCATGTATTGCCTTTTCTCAAAACAAATATCGGTGTGAGATATTAGTCACATTTTATATCTATTCCTCCTGCTAACCACTCTTTTCCCCTTCAGTTTAATTTACAAAATAGACTTTTAAGTTTACCTTCTTTGCGAAATTATTTGATGAGAATGCTGTAATGACACACAAGCGTATTACTAGTTTTGAATCTGGGCGACTCATTGCTTTACTCGCAATTATAGGCTTACACAGTCAAGTCTTTATGAAAACACCGTTGATTTTCGGAGAGCCCCTCATTGGGATGTTCTTAAATCAAATGAGTCGTTTTGCTGTGCCGCTATTTTTCATTATTGCAGGTTATTTTTATTACCCAAAATTAGTCGCCAGCACGTCAAAAGAAGATGTTTTAGTAAAGTACGCAAAACCTCTGCTCATTATGTGGTTAAGTTGGAGTGTTGTTTTTCTAATAATCCCTTTTAACTTTTCGATACTACTCAGTGACGGTTACCTTGCCGAGCGCAGTAATCACTGGAATAGTTTACTTGCAAACCCAATAAATACTTTGTTTGAAGGTTCTCTTGTACACTTGTGGTACATCCCTGCTCTAATTTGCGCGATAAGTATCATAACCTTGTTACATAAATATCGCCTTGATAACCTACTATTACCTGTTGGTTTAATATTATTCATTTATGGTTGTGCTGCAGGCAGCTATGTTCCAATTACAAATATAGAAGCACCAATTTTAACCCGTAACGGCCCCTTTTTTAGTACGTTATTTGTTGTATTAGGTTATGAAATACATCGTCGCCAGATAACATTGAATACCAAACTAAGCTTAATTATTGCTAGTATTGGTTTTGCTGTATTTTTAATAGAGGCAAATTACCTCTATTTCTTTGCTAATGGTGCCTTTTATCATGATTTCTTATTAAGTTCACCAGTATGGGCTGTAGGGATTTTCTTATTTCTTCAAGATAAGTCTAATTTTGGAGAACAGTTAAAGCCAACAGCATTTAGTAAAGATATTTTAGGTATATACCTCTGTCATTTACTTATTGTTATTTACTTTTTTAATTTGGTTTTCATGCTTAATATCAATCCGATATTATCCAGCTTTTTAGCATTACCTTTTGCTTTTATCATTTCATTCCTCTTAGTGAAGCTCTTACGGAAACTCCCTTTTGGGTATCTATTAGTTCGCTAACAGCATGAAAAAAGCCCTCTCGTTTACACTTGAGGGCTTTGTTCATTTACATATTTTTATTTTACTGCAGCATCAAAAACCAGTTTGCCTAATCGATACAATCGTTGAGCTTGCTCGGTATAATCAATACGATCGCCATCAATACGACGACGATTTAACTGGGTATTGATACCCTCTTGATACACCTCTTGAATCGTCTCTTGAAGTACATCTAAGTTATAAGTCAATCTTTCACTACTAACAGATAATGGAATGATAGTGTCGCTTTTCATCAAGTTTTGGTTGTAATTAACGGCATCTAAAATGATTTCCCCTTTCTTGGTTTGGATATCATTCAAATCATAAGGGGGTAACCATTCATCAACAGGCTTCAGCTTATCCACCTGATTAACAAGAACAATGATCTTTGGTGCTTTACGATGCTGATTTTTCGGTTGTGTATAAAAATCTTCAATCATCTGTTTTAACGTAATATCAGCTTGGCGCGATGATTGATTCGCTTTAAGTACCCACAACACCACATCACTCTGCGTAACTTGTTTTAACAGCATTTGATTAATACTTTCAGTACCGTCAATACCAGGTAGATCAATTAAATTAATCACATCGGTTCCTTCGACTTCGCAACGATAGGTTGTTGCTTTATCTGTTGAAGGTAACGCACTAATTTCTGCCGACATCTCCCCTAGTAAACCATTAACCACAGATGATTTACCCGCACTAATTTGCCCTATTACTGCAACACGTAGTGGTTCAATAGGAACCGCTCCAGCCTGTTGATCTTTGTCATGCATTTTACTGTGCGGAACGGAAGCATCATCAAGTTTGAAATGACCGCTATAAAGATCGATGGCGACTGAGGCAACTTCTTGTAGCAAGGTCATTTTTAGTTTGGTTTGCACTTCTAAGCTGACATCATCAAACAGCTTACCTAACACTAATCCGCGCGCTTCTGCTAACCATCCTGTTGGTGTTGCAATACGAAATAATCGATAGACATCATAGGCAGATTTCGCATAGCCCACTTTATCCTTTAACTGATAGCCTTGCTGAAGGCTCTTTAATGTTATTTTCTCAGCAAATGGCACATGCTCTTGTAAAAAATAACGATAACGCCGACTTACTTCTTCCACCATAAGTAAAAACTCAGGAGCAGTAAAAGATAGGCGTTGGGCTGATTTACCTTTATTAAAACGATCCGCGACTTCTGCAACTAAGACATATGCATGCGCTTGTAATGACTCCCACTCAGGTGCATCACTCAGTTGTTGCTGAATGATCAATGTTACTTCTTGCCACACCTGATTTTCATGCGCTCCCCATTGAGGATTACCTTCCACATGCAATGGGGCTAAATCATCACTGACAGCATCACTCACTACTCTTTTTCGGCGAATAAACCAATAAGGGACAAAAACAATCAAACACGAAATTGCAATTAAAGCGAAAAACAGTATCCATTGGCCATTATTGATTAATGCGACAATACCAAAGCCTGATAACACGACAACTGGCAATAAAATAGCAACAGCCACCAGCGGAATAAAACCATCTGATAACTGACTAATAAGTTGATAACTCTTATTTACGCGCTTCATGGCTATCCTTACTATCAAGATTATTTTGATTAACTTGCTGGTCAGCCACTTTTTTAACTGATTTAAACGCTTGTTGATACGTTGTCTTTAATAACTCTTTCGATACGGTTTCACCTTTACTCCGGTGGTAGAGGTACATAGCGGCGGCACGGCCAATCGCATAAGAGGATGAAAAGCTCATTGCGGCAGCCGTCGCACTACCGACAGTTTGCCCATAAGCGGGAATAAATTTTACTAACTGATTAACGCTTAACTTGGAGATATAATGCAATAAGAAACCCGATCCAAGCATACTAATAAATTCTGCATAGTCTTTCTTATTCCACGTCACACCATATTGATTGGCAAGGCTGTGTAACATTTTTCCTTGAATAGCTGGAACCGTAAATAAGCCAATGGCTGGAATCGCATCACTCGCGCCTGCAGCACCTGCATACCATAAGACTTCTTTACGTAATCGCTCGAAGTTTTGCTCTTCTCTATTACTGTGAGCCTGTTTATTTGAGAGAAGGCTCAACATAGGCAGCGTTTCAGAAAGCACAGCATTTAAGGTATCTAAGCCGATGTACTGTTGCTCATCAGGGATCAAATCAACCCCAATTGGCTGATAAGTATTTAATTGTTCATCCGTATTTTTCGCTTGCCATACGGACTCTTTAATACCCCATACTTCCATAACACGCTGATGATTATAAAAAATGGCTCGCTCGCGTTCTTGGCTATCATTCAGGCTATTTATTGCCGTGTGAACAACCAATAAATGTTTAATTTTGCCTGAACGCTTAATGGTTTTTAACGCCTCAAGAACCGATGATTGTTCTGGTTCTTCAGCTTTCATGATAACGATCAGTGCATGGCTTTTACCGCTACACATCGCTATGTCCTCAGCAGGATCATAATTAGCTTCTGCCAAACCTCGGGTATCTAGAAAACGAACTAATGGGCTATCTGTTGGGTATTGGTAAACTTCTGCAGTACGTGTGCACGGTTGAAAACCGTTACCGATCTCAACCGCACTACTTCCTGTAATGGTTTGAATAACCGTCGATTTACCCGCACCTGTTTTACCCAAAAGCCATAATGTTGGAATATGCTTTTGCCATTCATCGAATGCGGGCTCAAGCTCTGGATTAACCGTTGGGTTAATATAATCATAAACTTTCTTGAAAAAACGATTCATTGTTTATAAATACTCAATAACGTTCAAAAACAACGACTATCGCTTTTATCAAACGATAGTTAACTACTCATCACGACCTAAATGCTTACTGCCACTAGAACTGACTAAACTCGATACTACAATTGCCATATAAAACACGCCGACAATAGCTTCTAAATATGCGAAAACTTTCGCAATCGAAGAGACCGGTAAAATATCGCCATAACCTAATGTCGTTAAGGTAACAAAACTAAAATACGCCGCATCAGAGAAATTTTCATGCCATGGCCCTGAATTGATACCATGAATTGAATCGGGGAAAACACGAACAAGAATCAAATACGCAATCGCCCACATTAATCCAAGCAATAAAAATAATGCCATAGAGCCAATGATCTTATTGGTATTTATTGAGCCTGTGAACAGGATCTGACGCATAATAGATTTAAACGTGCCAAAAAAGAATACAAACATCAGCGATAGCATAATAATTTCAATTTCTTCAATACCTAATAGGATTCTAGCAATCATCGCCATAATCCAGATTCCGACCAAAGATGTTAAAAAACGAAACCATGACCTATCAAAACGTAAGCTTAATAAGCAGACAATAAACGTAATGACAGTAAAGGCCTCTAACGCATACTGAACTATGCCATGCGGGATCACTTTTTCTAGTGACGCACTAATTAATAAGCTTATTAAAGCTATCGTCAGAAAAAAGAAATTATTCTGCGAGTTAATTTGTTCTATCTTTTTTTGTAACACAGTATTCTATACTCCATGTAATATACCATCTAATTAAGCTTATCGTGCTAACCGATGATGCGCTTTGGCAAAATGGCCTGAACAAAAAGCTCCAATAATTGAAAGTTCACCGGCTAAACATAATACGGCACACACTTCTGCTAATGCTTGAGAGTGGCCACTTCCATATAAACCTAATAGTTCTAAACACGCTTTTTGGCTAGGGAGATGTGTTCCTCCACCTACAGTCCCTACCATTAAATTGGGTAATGTCACCGATACGCAAAGAACATCATGTTGATTTAGTTCCATTCGCGTTATACCAACAGAAGATTCCGCAACACATGCCGCATCTTGCCCACATGCAATATAAAATGCAGCAAGCGCATTCGCATAATGTGCATTAACACCGATAGTACCGCTTAACGCACCGCCTACTGTGGTCATTTTGCCAAAGTCGACCATTTTTTCAGGGGTCGTATGAAGATATTTCTTCACTAGCTCACGGCTTAAATGTACTTCAGCAGTCACTTTCTTCCCACGAACCGAACGCAACGTTTGTGCCGTTGCTTTTTTATCACCAGATAAATTACAGTCTAGAAAGGCTTCAACAGGTTTAATCGGTGTATTAGCAAGAATATATTCAAAAACGGCATTAGTTGAAATCGTCACCATGTTTTGACCAGATGCGTCACCGGTTAGATATTCAAATACCAAGTAAACATGATTACCTTCCATGCTCAAATTAATGTCTGATAACTTACCGTAGCGCGTGGTTGATTCTGCAATCGTTTTAAAAGTATCGTATTGTGTTGTGACCCAAGTAATAAATTTGCTCGCCTGTACAAGTGATTCAAACGCAAAACCTGGTGCTCGTGTTACGCCTTCATTTAACAATATAGCACTTGCTCCTCCTGCTTCACTGATCAGAAGAGCCCCACGATGATAAGATGCAACTAATGCCGCTTCTGTTGTTGCTAATGGCACAAAGTACTCACCACTAGCAAATAGACCATTCACTTTTAAAGGCCCTGCAATACCTAACGGCAACTTTACTGAGCCAATAAAGTTTTCTATGTTCTTTTCGTAGCAATGCTGTTGTTGCTGAGTTTCGGTATCATACAAAATAGTTTGAGAGTTAATGTTATTCAACACTTCCCAGCGTTTGGCGATGATACGATCACTGATATATGGGTTACGCGGTAACTTTTTTGTTAATTGTTTTACTATGGGATCAAGGCGTTGATGTAATTGCGAAGAAGAAAGCTGACCTAACATGGAGGTCACATAATCCGGACGATGTAAGTTAAATTTTGGCATGAATACAACACATTACTAAATGAATGCGTATTATATCGCTAAACGCACCATTCACTGCTCATGCCAGATAAGATTTAAATTGAGAGACTAAAGCACCATAACATGGTCGCAAAGAATACGGTCCTCTTGGCAAACTAATACCATTTCAGCCATAAACTCACCTTCTGCTTTGCTGAAAAATTGCTTCCACACAATAACAACAGAATCAGGTCTTTTAAACACAGCAACAGGAAAGCGTTCAGTAAAAAAGCCTTTTTCCGATTGGTACTGTTCACACACTTGTTTAAGGTAATCTTTCGTCACAATAGCCTTTAATCGCGGAGTAAAATCGCGAACGTGTGCTGAATGATCTTGCCTTGTTGACGCATCCATTAAGTTATCCATTATAGGTGTTGCTAACAGCAAGATTTCACCATCATCAATAGAAGTAAAATTCATTAAAACCTCTTTTAAATGGGCTTAGTGAGGTTGCTTTGGATAACACGGTACATTTTCAGGTAATTGATACCAGCTCACTTTTTCACTTACCCAAACATGCATTTGTGGCTTGAACATAACATCGTCAACGCAAGCAACAGGCTTAAGTTTAAGCTTAACTGTAGAGCGATCATCAGGGTTAAAATGATAAATACGATTACCACATTCAGGGCAAAATACCGCCGTATTGGTGTTGCCACTATCGGCTTCACGACTCCACATTTTTAATTCACCACTAAATGTAATATCTTCTGCAGCAATCACCGCTGTAATACTAAATGGGCTAGTTGATAGTTTTTGGCACTCTTTGCAATGACAAGCAAAGACTTTTAATGGCTTATTTTTTAATACATAAGAAACCTGACCACACTGGCATTGCGCTTTTATTTCCACAAATAATCTCTCACTTTCAAGTAAAATATCACAGTAACAGTGCCCTGAATTTAAACTTAGATCTTGTTCACAAATATCAGATAAGAAAAAAGCCGAACGAGTCGGCTTTTATCAATATTATTCGTATCCGGTAAGCTCCATAAAGCCTTTTCCTTTATGACTACCATTGACCCGAATAGGTCCTTCCCAATAAGGAAAAATAAAAGGTAACCACTGTTCTCGACGAACAACTGTTGTTTTAATCTTTATGGATTGTGATGGTATCTCGATTTCCCATATTAACGGGAACTGCTTTCCTTTAACGGAAAAATATTTAATCGGTTTCATGCGGATCTGGTGGTTATCAAGCTTAACCACGTTACCATTTTTCCAAGAACGAGAGCCAAAAAAGTAAGGCTTTTCACCGTGTTCACGTAGTTGAGAAACCATCAATGCACTGCCATCATCAAGGTGAATAGAGAACCAATCCCATCCCTGCTGCTGCAAGCTAAGCATACTGCTACTCCATTCACGATCAAACCAACCTTGGCCTTTTACGCGATAGGTTTCGCCATCAAGCTCTAGCATCCCTTTTACATTCAAAAAGGGCGCACTGTAATAATAAGAGGCAATATCTAGCAGTGGGTGTTTCCGGCTATAGCCATTATCACCCTGTAAAACTATCGTTCCCGCTTGTGTGATATCTAAAATTGCTTTCATATTATCATCAGCAAATTCAAGCCGACCGGGAAACGGTGAATTATCTTTTGAGCGCCATGTCCAATTATCTAACCATGCTCGAAATGGGTTTAATACCACCCCTGCTTGCCCTATTCCACCGCGGGCAAAACGCTCTGCTCGCCATGTTTTCTTATCAGTTGTGATCACCGCATGCGCCATATACATTTGTGGCGTTTTCCAACCTTTGGTTTCTTCATCCCCCGTCGCCATTCGGAATAATGTCCATTGCAACGCTATTTGCTTGCCACTTTCAGATTCAAGGTTAGTGGTGAAATACCACCATTCAGCACGATATTCAGGATGTGAACCATAATCTTTAGGAAATTGCAGCTTGTTACCTTTCACTACAGGCTCAAAAACATAGTCGGTTGATTGAGTTAGTGATTCCACAGATTTGCTCGGTGGTTTTTGGTTATCGCAAGCATTTAAAAGCAACGCTAACGTTAGGGTAACTACAACGCGACAGAGCCATATTAATGACATCTTCATTAGAATGACTCCCTTAAAGACAAGATTGCAGAGCGACGAACCAAACGCCAAACAGGCCACGCTCCAGCCACCAACAAGGCTAATAAGGCAGTACCCAATGTCGTCAAATAATCCACAGGGAAATATTGCACTGGCATTGTCCAACCAAAGGAATATTTAAGCACCACATCAATTAATAGCTGGGCAAGAAACAAGCCTAGCGGCAATGCTATCAACGACGTCATCACGCCAATAAACAGCAACTGCCCACCACCAAGTAACGCCAGCTCTCGACCAGTCATTCCCATGCAACGTAGCAACGCAAACTGACGTTGACGTGATACTTCCCCTGCTATTGTGGCAAAAAATAAACCACATATCGCAATGAACAAGGTTAAATGTCCCAGTGTTGAGGTCACAACAAACGTGCGATCAAAAACCCCCATCGCCTCTTTCATCAAGGCTGCATTATTACGAATACGTTCAGGTTGTAAACGGAAACGAGCACCAAGATCGGCAAGTAATTTATCTGGGTTTGCGTTCTTATTAAGGTGAATAGCTAATCCAACTTGCCCTGAATGGGGCCAGAAACGCTGCCACTTAGACTGTGAAATTAATACCTGACCATAAGGGTTACCATAGTCATAATAAATACCGACAATTTTCCAACCTTTATTCATCGGTGCGGGCAAATTAATGATATCTCCGACATCCCAATGATTTTTAAGTGCTATAGACTCACTCACCATAACCGAGCGGCTTTTATGCAGTGTCTTCCAATAGTCATAAGCTGTTTTTTTAACGACTAACGCTTTTTTCTCGCCAGAAGTATCACCAATACTCATGACTTGAATAGTACCAGCGTCAGACGGCGTTTCTTTTTGCCAGCTCCACCAAACTTGCGCAACTTCTGGCTGGTCTTGTAACCACTTAGAGATACGTGGTGCCATATTCATTGATGGACGTATATAAATATCAGCGGCTAACCGTTGCTCTAGCCAACTTTCAGTGGTGTTTCTAAAGCTACCTACCATGGTTTCCATACCAATATTTGATGCTAAAGCCAGCATAAATGCCATCGCAGCAACACCTCGATAGCTCAAACTTGCCGCGGCATCATTAAAAAACCATCGTAATTGTGCCGAGCGACAAAGCTTGCCGAGCCATAAAAACAATTTCCACATCAGATATGGCATGAATAAGCCTGAAGCAATCAAGATAAATGCAATCAGCGCAAAGCCAGCTAGTTGTCCATGAGGCAGTTGATAGATGCCAAAGGCAATCAACATGAAGATACCTGAAAACAATGCTTGCCACGCAAATTCTCGACCGCTAAAGCGAATTAAAGACAAATGAGCTGCGAGCCGTGATGGTTGCGATCTCACTAACCGGATCAAAGGCCAAGTACAGGCAAACGCACAACCAAAGAAAGCAATGGCTAAACTTGCCAGTCCCCACATCCAATGCCACTGAATTTGCAAGCTAACGTTAGCACTATAAAGATCATTGAGAGATGCAGCGACACTCGGCAGTAATTGCTGAGCTAATAACAAGCCCAATAAATTACCGCCAATCAAGCCTAAAACAATCCAAGCGATTAATTCAAAAACTAACGCTTTCGCTATTTGTCCACTGGTGACGCCTAATTGACGTAACACACCGACTAAAGGCTGGCGCTGAGCAAAAGATAGTGACATCGCTTGATAGAAAATAAATAACCCAACCACAAACGATAGCATGCCCATTGCAAACAAATTTAAGTGAAATGCATTAGTTAAGGGCTCTAATTTCGCACTTTGTTTACGTTCTAAGGTTAATCCTGGAGGAAGAATATGAGTTAACTTACTTAATTGTTTTCGGCTCATCTCCCCGCAAACAACAGCAGTGAAACCAGAACTTGGGTTCAATTCTCGCAACAATGCAATATCAGCAATCATACGAGGTTGATTCATTCTTTTGTCTTGAATAATCTCGACTGGACCGATTTTTTTTCCAGAATCTAACGTGATCATACTGCCATCAGACAAGCCAATATAATTTGCGAGCTGTTGACCTATCATGATCGGATAAGGTGGACGCATCAATTTCAGCAGTTCTACCTTACCTTCATCTAATCCATTCGAACCTGAAACAGACATCATTGTAACGGGATCAATACCTAGCAATTGAAAGTCACGTTGCTGATCAGTCACGATGCGATATTCTTCCATCGGCGAGCAAGTTTTCAATCCTGCTCGGCGCATTTGAATATAAAAACCCTGTGGGACTTTCATCCCCATTTGTACGTGGCGAATGCGATAAGGGAAAGGATTAGAAAAAAGTTGTTCACCTTCGCGGTAACTTTCTTTGGCTTGCTGATTTACGGCCATAACGCCAACAAGTAAGGCAATACCTAACGTTAGGCCTAACCATACAAGAACAATTTGAAACGGGTGACGTCGATAATGCCCCCATAACGCATTAACTACGGGGCGTAACATGAAGTTGCCCTCCCTGCAGACGAACATGGCCTTGCATGTGTGATGCGACTTTCTTACTGTGTGTTACAACAAGTAGGGTGCAGTGAAGTTTTTTTGTGAGAGATAGAAGTAACCGAATAACGGCTTCAGCATTGCGTTCGTCAAGGCTACCCGTTGGCTCATCGGCTAACAGGATCTTAGGCTCCATATAAATAGCACGTGCAATCGCTACACGCTGTTGCTGCCCTCCTGATATTTCTTCAGGATAACGCTCTAACAACGGCATAAGATCTAATGCAGAGATCAATTGACGCCATAACTTATCATCTGACGCTAATCCCTTAAGCTGACGGCAAAATTTAATATTATCAGCAACGGTTAATGTTGGTAATAAATTATATTGCTGGAAAACCAAGCCAATATTATCACGCCTAAAGGCCGTTCGTTCTCGCTCTGAAATAGAATGTATGGGTGTGTTGCCCAGCCAAATCTCCCCTTCATCAGGAGTATCTAGCCCTGCAATTAGGTTTAATAACGTACTTTTACCTGAACCACTTTCACCCATTAACGCAACTTGATCACCGGGTTCAAGATCTAAATTCGTTCCTTGAAGCACAAAATGAAATTCGGAGCCGTCACGGTATCCTTTGCAGAGTCCTGCGAGTCGTAACATTTATATCACCAACACTTGAAATCACATCAACTACTTAAAATTTGAGCAATTGATTAAAATAACTAAATAAATACGTCACGCATTTACGCGGCAAATTTACAGCAAATAGCACTGTCATTAAAGTTATTTCAATTGTCAAAGTCGCGATAAATAGTATCACTTAACTTAAGCAACTTATTATTAACAATCTTAACTTTTATAAAAAAATTATAACTTATACTGTGAATTTGTAACCATGCCTAACGTCAATATATTTTCTGTTATTTCATCTGTTATCATGAATATAAAGACGTTAATTCCAGATTGTATTTACATATCTATGACACTTAGCAACATAAAAATCCGTCGATGTTTTTTAATTACGTTATACTCATCGCCTATTTCATAATCAGTAGCTTGCGAATGTATCAATTAACGTTCTCCCTAGAAGAATTTCTCACCCAATATTGGCAAAAAAAGCCAACCATTATTAAAGGTGGCTTTAAGCACTTTGTCGATCCTATCAGCCCTGACGAATTAGCGGGGCTTGCGATGGAAGAAGAAGTTGATTCTCGCTACATTGCAAAAAAAGATGACCAATGGGAAGTCCTGCATGGGCCATTAACCTTCGATAATACGCCAGAAGAGAATTGGTCGTTCATCGTACAAGCCGCTAATCATTGGCATGAAGGTGCAGCACAATTAGTCACTCCTTTTCGTCAACTTCCAGGCTGGTTATTTGACGATTTAATGATCAGCTATTCAACCCCTGGTGGCGGTGTTGGTCCTCATATTGACCAGTATGATGTATTTATTGTTCAAGGCTCAGGAAAACGTCATTGGCGTGTGGGTGAGAAACGCGATGATTATGAGGAAGAGTTTCGTCATTCGGCATTACGCCAGATTAAAGGTTTTGAGCCAATCATTGATGAAGTGTTAGAAACGGGAGATATTTTATATATTCCACCTGGTTTCCCACATGATGGCTATTCTGTGGAAACATCCATGAGCTTTTCTGTCGGTTTCCGTTCGCCTAAAAAACAAGAGTTATTAAGTACCTTTGCTGATTTCGTGATTTCAAATGATATTGGTGATGTCCACTACCACAACCCAGCCCTCTCTACCCGTCGTTGTAATGGTGCGATTTCAGAGCAAGATTACCATGATCTTGAAACCATGATGCGCAGTTTGCTTGATCACCCGCATTTATTAAAACAATGGATGGGCGAACATTTAAGCCAAAATCGTCACGAGTTAGATATTGTTCCGTCTGATCCTGAGTGGAGTAATGAAGAAACCTATCAATGCTTAATGAATGGCGATAGCTTTAATCGCATTAGCGGCTTACGTGCGTTTTATCATGATGCTCAACCTGAGATCATCTTCATCAATGGTGAACAATACGCATTACCCGATGAATGTGCAGAGACCGCAAAACAGTTTTGTGATGAGCAAGTCGTGACTGCTGAATCTCTAGGCAATGCCATTCATCACCCTGCCGTATTAACGCTACTTACTCAGCTTATAAACCTTGGATATTGGTACTTAGCAGAATAAATAAAGTCATGTTATCAGACTAAAAATGGCCTAAATAAGCGGGAGTCAACCTCTTCTTTTAGGCCGTATATTTAAGCGACTAAATTATTCATCCAACGTCGTGAATGTACACGAAACGATGAGGCAAACCATTTAATTAGCTCTTCTAAACCTAATAAAGCATAAACCCACTCTATCGGCCAATGTAAAACAAATGCACAGAATGCGGTGACGGGAATACCGATCATCCATTGCGCAATAATATCTTGATAGAAGCAAAACTTAATATCACCACCAGCTCGTAATACACCAACAATCATTACCATTGGAATACTTTTTAACACCAGAATAACTGCAAAAATATCAAAGAAATGATCAGTTAACGCGCGTACATCTTCTGTTAATCCTGAAAATAAACTTAATAACGGCTGTTTAATTAAAAACATCACACATACCGTTAATAAAGCAAAACCTAAGTTAAGTAACGAGAATGCCCACGCCTTTAAATAGGCTTCATCATTTTTATTGGCACCGAGTAAATTGCCGATAAATACAGCTGACGCATTTGAAATACCGATCAGCATTGCAAGTGACAGTGACTCAATCGGCGTGATCACCGACATTGCAGCAAGCCCATTTACACCTAATTGCCCTATAATCGCATGGTAAACAAAAATTCCCCCCGCCCATGCAAGGTGATTAAATGTAATCGGTAATGATAGTTTAAGAAAACGCTGAATATCTTTTTTATTACAAACAGCTACAACCGTTTGTAAATTAAACGCTAATAAATGTTTTCGCCCATATAAATAAGAGGCCAGTAATATCAGTTCAATACCACCACTAAGCAACGTTGCCCATGCAGCACCTTTGATCCCCATCGCTGGCAAACCAAATTTACCAAAAATAAATACCCAATTAAGGAACATATTGGCACCAATACCAATCGCACTAAAAAAGGTACTAACACCGGGCTGGTGCATCGAACGTAAACCCACAGCGATACCAATACCAAATGCCGCGCCGAGTAAGTTAAATGCCGTAATACGTAAATAATCAGAACCTAACGCGATAACTTTTGGCGATTGTGTCGCAAGGCCCATGATCCATTCTGGCGCAAATAAAAACAGTGCCGCTGCGACTGAAGCAAAACAACCGCTGATCATCACGGTTAAGGCTGTTGCTTCTCGTACTCCTTGCTTATTATTCGCCCCCCAATATTGAGCAGTCAACATCGCACCGCCTGTCGAGACGCCAAATAACATAATAATGGCAACAAAAAAGGCTTTACCTGCAATACCAGCAGCGGCTACTTGGGCATTCCCTAACTGGCCTAACATCAAAATATCGACAAGACTTCGACTTGAAAACAACATTGACTGCAACGCAATAGGTAAAGCAATCCAAAATAACGAACGAAGGAAGCCTCGATCAAATTGTTGAAGAATGAGTGTCGGCATTGCAATAATCCCTAATAACAACAATCGATAATATAATAGTTATTATCGTGTAACCATTGGTAAAATTTACTGATAAACTGTCGTGATAAAGCAGAGTAATTATCTAAAATAAAGCATACTGATAGATAATCAATTTGACGTGAAATGTTATGCTAATCGCGAAAATAACTTGATGCCATACCTATTATTCTGAACTTGGTTACAATTAACAAAAATATAAATCTTTATATCTACGATAACTCTTCTTAAGTCACACCATAAGGAAATGGAGCAATGAGGTAATGAAACAAACAATTCTAGTGGTCGGCGCATCAGGCTATGTTGGTAGCCATTTAGTGCCAGAATTGCTAAATCAAGGTCATCACGTTAAAGCCACAGGACGCAACTTACAATTGCTAAGAAAGCGTGGCTGGAATGATCTTGATAATCTTGAATTAATTTACCTTGATCTCAATGATGATAGTGACCTTACGGATCTCTTTCACGGTGTTGATATCGTTTTCTTCCTTGTACATGGTATGAACCATGGTCATGATTTTATTGATTTTGAATTAGACTGCGCACGCCACTTTAGCCAATATTTAGAACATAGTCAGGTTAAGCAGGTTATCTACTTAGGCGCGCTACAATCTGAAGATGCAGCTTCAACTCACCTGCTAGCTCGTAAAGAAACAGGTAATATTCTTCGCAATAGTGGCAAAACTATCGTCGAATTACGTGCAGGTATCATTATCGGTCCTGGCTCTGCCGCTTTTGAAGTGATGCGCGATTTTGTAAGTCATCTACCTGTGATGCTAACACCACAGTGGGTCAGTTCTCGCAATTCTCCAATTGCGCTTAGAAACTTGTTATTTTATTTAACTGAGCTGATTAAAAAGCCTAATAATGAAAACCTCATTTTTGATGTTGCAGGACCAGAACAACTTACCTACCGCGATCAAATGGTACGTTTAGGTACACTGCTTAATAAGAAAATTCGCGTGATACCGCTTAAATTCTTAAGTCCAGCCATGGCAACTTATTGGCTACGTTTTATTACCTCAGTACCGACCAATATTGCGAGAGCATTGATCAACGGCTTGCAATATGATTTACCAGCTGATGGAAGCAAGTTACAGCAATACATCCCACAAGTCTTAATCAGTTACGATGATGCGGTATCAGAAGCATTAGAGATGAATGATGAGATTATTGATAGTGAGATTTGGGGATTTGACCCTGATGCATTATCGCGCTGGAAATCTAATTATGGCTATTACCCTAAACAAGCGGGCTACACGTTAAAAACCGATGCGAGTGCTGAAGATTTATGGCAACAAGTTCAGCTCGTTGGTGGAAAAGAAGGTTACTTTTTTGCCAACAGTCTATGGCGTATTCGTGAATGGATGGATTCAATGATTGGTGGTAATGCTCTAGAACGTTATCGCCGTGATCCTCAACATTTACAATTGGGCGATCGCATTGACTCTTGGAAGGTGATCAGTCTTGAAGAAAACCATTTCTTATCACTCCTGTTTGGGATGAAAGCGCCAGGTTTAGGGCGATTAGAATTTACCATTAATGATCATGGTGATCACCGCTCAGTGGATATTAGAGCATGGTGGCACCCGAAAGGTTTTAAAGGTCTTTTATACTGGTTCGCTATGATGCCTGCACACCTATTCATTTTTAGAGGCATGACATTACAGTTAGTCAAACGTTGTAAAGCGAAAGCGAAAGATGGACAGATTGATACGGTATAACCTTGGCTTTGCTTGTTATTTCTAACAAAACTTATAGTCCATAATAAAAAACGCCCGATAGCGCATGTTATTTCTAACAGCAATATCGGGCGTTTTTCATTTACGGAATGTCACCATCAACAGATGATATACCGTATTATGCAGCCACTTGTTTTGTTGCACATGTCATTCTGTATGCAGCGATTGGGCCACTGATCAATGTGAACGCAATCAAGATAGAAACAGGGACAGCCGTTATCACAATGAACGATTGCAGTGCATTTAAGCCACCGTCACCTGCAAGCAATAATACCGCAGCAACCACACCCATAGTGATCGCCCAGAACAAACGATGCTTACTATCAGGTTCATTATCACCAGAAACCACCATCGCAATCGAATATGCCATTGAATCACCCGTGGTAACAACAAAGGTTGTCGTCAACACAAGAAACGCAGGTAATAAAATACCGCTTAATGGCAAGTTAGACAGTGATGCTAATAATACCGCCGGTAAACCACCGTCATTCAGTGGGCCAGAAATTACACCCGGTGTTTGTAGCTCAAGGAAAATACCAGTACCACCTAATACAGCGAACCAAAAATTCGTCACGATAGGCGCACCAATCGCAACCGCAAGAACTAAACCACGAATGCTACGCCCTTCTGAAATACGTGCAATAAAGATTGCCATCATCGGTGCAAAACCGATAAACCAACCCCAGAAGAACCATGTCCACCATACATTCCAAGAAGGCTTATCATTCGCTAAGCTTAGCTCGCCAAAATGATGAATGTAATCACCAAACGCGCTACCAAACTCAGTTAAAATAAATTTCGTTGGGCCTAAGAATAGCATTGCTAGTAATAGTCCAAACGCACCAATCACGTTTAAGCGTGATAGCCACTGTAGACCTTTATCCATTCCTGACGCAGCAGAAAGAGAATAAATAGACACAACGACGGCAAGGATCATTAACTGAGATTGAACGTTATTTTCAAGCCCTGTTAGCAACTCTAAACTATAACCTAACTGCGATGCTAGGAAACCAATAGGGCCAATTGTACCTGCGGCAACGGCAATAATTGAGCAAGCATCAATTACACTACCGAACCAATGATCTTCCAACTTCTTTCCAAAGATAGGAAAAAGCAAAGCACGCGGACGTAATTTTACGCCATGTTCATGGTGTGCATACATTAATACAATAGTTGCCAACGTGCCCAATACAGCCCACGCTAAAAAGCCCCAGTGTAAGAACGCTTGACCCAGTGCAGGGTCGACAGCTTGTTGTGTAGATCCAACAACACCTTCAAATGTCGGCGGTGGTGTAATGAAATGGTAAATTGGCTCAGCGGCAGACCAAAATACGCCACCACCCGCTAATAAAGTACACATGATCATCGCTAACCAACGAAAAGTACCGATTGTTGGTTTTTTCACGGTTCCCATCACCTTTTTACCCAAAGGGCTAAAAGCAATGGCTAAAGCAATAAGAAAGTTAACCAGCATTAAGATCTGCCAGCTATAACCAAAAGCATTGGCTGCAGATTCAAAGCTAGTTTGAATTAATGCTGTAAAGCTGGACATATCAGCCAGTGCAGCAAAAATGAATAAGGAAATGAAACCAATAGTTAGAATTGGAACTAGTTTTGCTTCAAAACGAGAAGAATCTGAGTTCAAAGATGTGTTGTTACTATCAGCTATTTGACATGCATTACTTGGCATAAATATCTCACGTTGTTTGTGAGGGACGAGAGATTAGCAGCTAAAAAGCATAAAGACCAGTCAAAAACTCCTTTATTTTCAATAAAAAGACCATGCAATCTATCATTGCATAGCTTTTTAATTGGTAGATCATGACGTTACATATTTATATTACAAATTTTGATTAACGATAAAAAATTGAATATTTATTATACAGACTGTATTGATAGGAAAATAATTACCAAACATCGAAAGTCTTTATTGCTCTAACCATTTCCCATCTAGTATTACAAAATACAGTAGATAATCATGCAGCAATAGCCGTCTAGTTGGCATGTTAACGTCTCTATAATTCGTGGTAATAGGCACAATAATGAGAAAAAGCATCACTTTCACTGCTCACCTCTTCGACTGAGTTTACTCGTCGGCACTGCGATATCACTTAATCGAAGCAAAGAGATCAGCTAATGAAAAATGTTGTCTAATGAAGAAGGGATAAATTCGAATATGTAACAGCAGATTCATCCACAATTAGCTCATAAACAGTCAGTGAGTGAATATGATCAATATGCAGAATTTGTTGCCTAGGCATTAAAAGCTAATCATTCGTTTACTCTAATGGTTCAGAAGCCAATGTCACACAGCCTAACTGCTGCTTAATATATCGTTGGCGCAGTGTTATTTGTACTGTTACACGCGATCGGAATACCAACCGAAACCATCACCGTTCACAAAGTTAAGGCTTTTCGCTCTTCTAACATGTGAGGGATTAGCGAATGCTCTGATTGATAAATCCATTCAGAGAGAGAAGTCGATTTTACGTGAAAGGCCAGCCAACGAGACATAGCCCCCATCTAGTTTTGTCATATAAATGAAAAATGGACTCTTTACCTTGGCTAAAATCAAGTCTAAATCTCGATATAAACACATATCTAAAAATTTAATCATTAATCCGTTTTTTAATGTATTGCTTAGGCGGTCGTCCGAGGGTTTTTTTAAAGAAAGTAATAAAGGCACTTACCGATTCGTAGCCTAAATCTTCTGATACTCGCTGTACAGGCTCCCCTGATGACAGTTTTTGCAATGCAATCACAATATGAAGCTGTCCACGCCAATTACCAAAGGTTAATCCTAATTCCTGCTTCACCAAACGCGCCAAGGTTCTTTCACTCATCGCATATTTACTTGCCCATTCACCAACAGTACTGCGATCGCTTGGGTTATTAATGAGCTCTAAAGCAATACTGTGTAATCGACTCTCAGTCGGAATTGGAAAATCAAAATGTTCAGATGGCATGCTCGTTAATTCATCAATCAACACATCCGCTAACCTTGCGGTTTTACATTCGGATGTATAGGAGAGATCGGATTCTGTTAAACGAACAATAAGCTCACGTAAAAGTGGAGAAATAGATAATGTGCACGCTTTAGATGGCATTCCAACTACATCTGGATCAACGAATAGCATACAAGTATCGGCATCAGGAGAAACACTATTACTATGAGGTACTTGGCTTGGGATCCAAACTGCGCAATTCGCGGGAACCATCCAGATAGCGTCAGCAATTTTACAACGAACAAAACCACTTAAAGGAAGAACAAGTTGTCCTTTACGGTGTTGATGGACTGGGATTTCTTCATCCTTCTCTAACCCAGATAGGCGCAATGCAACGACCTTTTGTGGATAAAGATCGGAGTCAAACTCAGGGAAATGGATACTGTACTTCATAATTTGTCCGAATTTAGATATCTACTGTCAATATAACTTAATACAGAAAAAATTAGGAGAGGTATTATGTCATTAAAGATTTAAGGAGAGAGCTATGTCACATAAAAATAAAAAAACAGTCCCTAAAGTTGCACGACCAGCATTGGTTATCCTGGGTATTTTACTTATTGCAAGTAACCTACGTGCGCCACTTACAGGATTAGGACCTATTCTAGAGTTCATCTCACAAGATTTAGGTTTAAGTGCAACACAAGCCGGTATGTTAACTACTTTGCCTTTGTTGGCCTTTGCCCTATTTTCACCGGTATCATCTGGCCTTGCACGTAAAATCGGCTTAGAGCCATCTCTTATGATAGCTCTGGTTCTTGTTGGTTGTGGTGTGCTTATCCGTTCCGGTGGCTCAACCTTAATGCTATTTTTAGGTACATGCATTATCGGTATCGGTATTGCGATTGGTAACGTATTACTGCCAAGCTTACTAAAAAGAGACTTCCCAACAAAAGTCACGACTTTGACTGCTGTCTATGTATTAATCATGGGTATTGGCTCAACGTTAAGTTCAAGTACGGCTATTCCAATGATGAACCTAGCAGGTTCAATGGGCATTACGGCAATTCCGCATTGGGCATTTGCTTTAGCAACCGTACTGATCTTCCCTATTATTTCAATTATTGTATGGTTGCCACAATTATCAGGTCACACTCGCCCTTCAGCTGATACGGCTGATATTGATAGCCATAGCTACCTATGGCGTTCAGCGGCAGCATGGCAAGTTACCATCTTTTTAGGCTTAAACTCTTTTATCATGTACATCTTTATCAGTTGGTTACCAAGTATCCTAATTGATAACGGCTACACAGAGAACCAAGCGGGTTACTTACATGGTGTATTACAGCTTTCAACTGCCATACCAGCACTCGTGCTTATTCCACTTATGGCAAAAATGAAAGACAAACGTGCAATGAGCTTTGCGATGGCTGTCTTAGCCTTCATCGGTATTCTTGGCCTACTTATGATGCCGGAACACGCATTAATCTGGGTAATTTGCTTTGGCTTTAGCTGTGGTGGTGGTTTTATTCTTGGCCTCTCATTTGTTGGTATTCGTACTCATGATGCCCACCAAGCAGCCGCACTATCAGGTATGGCACAATGTATGGGTTACTTACTTGCAGCAACTGGCCCTATTATTTTTGGCTCGCTACATGAATCGACACATAGCTGGGAAGCACCACTATATATGACACTTGCCGTCTGTGTGGTATGGGGATTCTTAGCACTGTTTGCAGGACGCTCACACGTTATCGTTCGCTCACAAAGCGGTAAAGATATCGTTATTGATGCACCCGTTCATGAAAATATTCACGAAGAACTTAAACGCGTAAAAAATGAATTAGCGCTAGTGACTGAAGAGCGTAACGAACTTAAAAAAGCATTTAACGCAAAATTATAAAGCTCTCTTAAATTGGCAAGGACGCCAATCTCTTATTACTTATATATCGGCAGGACGCCGATATTTTTTATCTGCTTAACATACACTTATGCAATAACAGCTTGTAATAACAATGATTGCCGCTAATAGCAGTTAGTTTTAACGTAAGTTTTATTTCTTATGAGTAAACCACAATGAAACTATCTTATCTTCTTACGAATGTTGCTCTTTTTTCTCCCCTTGCACTAGCAGAATCTACGCAATCACAGCCACAACAAAACGTATTTTATATCCTTGCTGTCACCATCATCTTTTTGATCGCCCTTGCATGTTACCGCGTAACTAAAAACAAAGCGCGCAAACATAAACCGGAGATACCTTCATTCATACACCATCTCATTGGTTTTGTGATCGGCTTTATTTGTTTCTATGCCTTATTCTATTTTCTTGGGTTTTGTTTTTAATTCCATCCATCAATAGGCGAATAATAAGATGTCATATACCATTAAATTTGCGCACTATGGCTAGTGTTCTTACAGGAATTATCTCTTTTACTCATTCATCATCTAACCTAATAATAAGAAAGCAACGTGTAATTCACACAATTTACTGACATAACATACAATAAAGTCTATATCCTCAAAGAGTTAGTTTTGCTAACGGCACAATACAGTGCGTCACAGAGGAGATAGTATGAAAGGAATAACCATCGCAAGTGTTTTACTTGCCACCGTATTACTCACTGGATGTAATCAGCAACACGATCACCAAATCCACGGTACATTAACTCACGTCGGCATTGCCACTGACTTCGACTTAAACAACACCCCAGCTGTCAGTATTATCTTGTCAAAAGATACCGAACATTACTTAACTATTTCACTGAATCAGCACAGCCTTCAAACCTTACTTGCACATCAAAACACCCAAAACTTCAATCAAAAAAATAACAATATTGATGCCAATTTAACTTGGGATGGGCATTATATTATCGATAAATCACGAGCATCAGGTATCGTGTTAGACCTAGAATATATTAATAAAACAACACATAGTGCAAAAATTCACTACACCGCCACACTTGTTAACGCCAAGAAAGAAAGCAATAAAACTATAGAGCTTAGTGACTCATTCACTTTAGCTGCTGATGATCTGAAGGTAATCCAAGAACTGAGTTCCAAGCCAGCCAGCTAACTAGATGAAATAACAAATTTAATTGGTAATTGATTAAGGATTTTAACAAGGTGATGGGATATTAATGGACATCGTCGTGTGAACACGTATGATCAGCGCCAATCTATTGAATCCCATATTGGAATAGCATTTTGATTAGAGAAAATGTATTTACCTCATACGAAAATTGGACAAAACCTTTCGTATCAGAAGTCGCTGAAATCATTAACCTACTGAAAGATCATGGCTATGATGCAAAGAAGTTAGCGTTAGTCACTGGTTTGCAAGAGAAGAATGTAAGTAGCTGGACAGCGAAATACAAAAAAGAACCTTTCAATGTGTCGACTATTCCATACCCATGTTGGTGTTTCTTAGCGGCATTAATTGGCAAACAAAGCATTGCAACTAATGGCAAAGTGATCCCAGTTGAGGATATTCGTCGCGTATTACGCTTATTCAAACCATCAGCATTTGGTGCTCGTAATACTTTTGTATGCCCAACCAACGAACAATTTGCCAAGCTAATTGATAGCGGCCTATTTGAAGAAATGACAGCGCAGAATATTTGTGAATTATTTAGTTGGAACCCAAGTCAGTTTGTTGAAAGCATTCAAACAGGCAAACTCCCTTTCCTCAATTGGTGTTTAATCATCATGATGTTAGGAATTAATATTCAAAAAATGGTACTTAAAGACTTAGAAGCCCCATTAGAATACGTACCAGAATAAACTTCGTTTAGTCTTCAAATTCTAGCAAACGACTGTTTTACCACAGTCGTTTTTTTATTCTTAAAAACCATTAACTTATTAACAATCAGAATCTTATCTTTTAAGCATCTTACCCAACCCAGCTAACACAATCGCACTAACAACAACATTTACAGCAAAACCAATGCTTATTAATAAAATAGTAAGTGGATTGCAGATATAACTGCTGGTATAGGTACTACACATTGCGCCAACTTCTATCGTAAAGAACGACCATGGCAAAGCTAAATACAAAAAGACGATATGGTTTTCATAAAACAAATGATTAAGATCCGTACTTACGTACAGAGATAAAAACCAAATTATGCCGTAAATAATAGGCACCATAAATGCGATAACAAAAATCCGTTTTCTATTCATTGACCGATTCTCCTTTTCATATTCCCAACACCAGTTTAGCTGCATATTTTCGATTATGTTATACCGTAATAAGCATGTTTCGCGATTCACTTCAGGTTAAGTTACAACTGATATAGTCATAATACATTACGTATAACCTTCGTTATTTCCTCTCCACTGTTTTATGCTTCTAGCTACTCTGCGCGCGGAATATCGTTACCATTAATGAGGTGACTATGGTGAAACCATCAAAACAACTGACATGGCTACCATGGATTGCGGGTATTGCTTTTTTTATGCAGACTCTTGATGCCACAATAATAAATACAGCCATCCCCTCATTGGCGAAAAGCTTGCATGAATCGCCCTTAACGATGCAGCTAACCATCATTAGCTACACCCTGACTGTTGCGATCTTAATTCCTATTAGTGGCTGGCTTGCTGACAGATTTGGCACCCGCATTATATTTGGCTGGGCTGTAGGCTTATTTACACTCGGTTCGTTGGCGTGTGGATTATCTGGCACATTAACGCAACTGGTACTGGCTCGCATTCTCCAAGGTGTTGGTGGCGCAATGATGGTGCCTGTAGCACGCTTAGCATTATTACGGAGCTATCCACGCAATGAATTTGTTCACGCGTTAAACCTAGCAACAATGCCGGGATTAATCGGTCCTGTTGTCGGCCCTGTACTTGGTGGCGTATTAGTCACTTATGCAAGTTGGCATTGGATATTCTTAATAAATATCCCTGTCGGTATTATTGGACTATGGATGACCAAACGCTACATGCCTAACTTTACTTCAACTGCGAGTAAGTTTGATGGTTGGGGATTTATTCTATTTAGCTCAAGTTTAATTACTCTTTTAAGCGGCATTGAACTTTTAACTAAATCAGAGACGGCTTTAATTCCAGTTATAACCTTATTAATTGGTTTTACTCTTCTTGTTACTTATATTTATTACGCATCAAAAAAACAAAACGTGCTTATTCCTTTATCACTTTTTAAGACTAGGACTTTTTCTGTTGGTATCGGTGGAAATATATTTTCTCGTTTAGGTACAGGGGCTATTCCTTTTCTTATACCACTTATGTTGCAAGTTGGGATGGGAGCATCAGCCTTATATGCAGGGTTAATGATGGTACCCTTAGCCTTTGGCGCATTATTAGGTAAATCGTATGTCGAAAGAACCCTTAAACGTCTAGGCTATCGCAAAACATTATTTTGGGTCACTATAGTTATTGGTATTATTACAGCGGCATTTGCCCTTATATCAGGCCAGTTATCTCTATGGTTAGCCCTACCATTACTGTTTGCGTTAGGCATTGTTCGCGCAACACAATTTACCGCAATGAACACCATAACATTAGCTGATTTAGATGATAATCATGCAAGTGCAGGCAACAGTATGCTAGCGGTAACCCAACTACTTTCAATTAGTTTTGGTCTTGCTATCTGCGCGTGTGTTTTACACTTTTTCTCAACCTATTACGCTGGCAATGATATGTCTCATTTTCACCAGACATTCATCGCTATGGGCCTGCTAACCGTTATTTCTGCAGTGTCCTTTTTATCATTGAAGCGTTCTGATGGTAATAACTTAATACACAGATAACATTCATGTTAGCGATGAAATAAGTGAGCATCTGTACTAAACATACTGATGCTCACATCGATATATGAGTAATAACCGCAGCTTTATTGATCCAATTTATGTTCATGTTAGCTGGGTAACTAACGTTGCCCTCACCGAATAAAACGGTACGTATAAAAGCCCAACTCTTTTGCCCCTGCTGCCAACATATCATGCAATTAAGAGGAACATTTCGACCCAGATAACCGATGTTCAATAATAAGGATAATGGCATTCACGCTTCAGAATTAAAGAGGATTTTATTATAAATCAGGGTATTAATATTATTGGTTCACACCAAGGATAACGCTCGACTGCTTTTTGTCATCACCCTTCATGATATTTCCAATATTTACTTATATAAGGAGGCTTAGGCTTGTCCAACACTTCGGAGAGGTGTCGGCTTCGCGACACATATCCTTATCTGTTAGGTTAATCGTTTTTCTGCCAATTGCCCACGTTCACCAAGCTCTCCGACATCAAACCAACCATGTTTGCGATAGAAACTAACGGCTTGCAAATTTGCAGGAATATAGCGTAGCTGTGCATATGTACATTGCTCGTTTTTGAACTGAGCACATATGAAATCCACTAGTTTTTTACCTAAACCGTTGTTACGAAATTCAGGTAACAAATACAGCAAGTTAATATAGCCAAACTTTATACCTTGCTCATCCATCAAGCCATTTCGAAATTCTATTTGACCGATGACCTCATTGTTTTTGATAACATGATAAAAGCCAGAATTATCAAATGTACTTAGCTTTGTAAACCACGCTTTAGTTTCATCAACACTAAAACCGGCATCATTCCCAAAGCTTACTGCATGTGCATCTCGTCGAAATTGTATGCATAAATCGAGAGTATCATCCATTTCAATTTTTACGGGAATAAATTCCATTTTACACTCCGTACTTTAAGTAGATTAACCTAACGCCTCGTTAAGAGGCGAAAAATTGTTGGCTAAAATTAGCGACGTAGGAGCAAAAGCCAACTGTTTTTGTCCTTTTTAACGACTTGTTGAACGAAGCCGCTTCGCGGCAGAATGAAAGCCCATAAGCTCGACTACGGTAAATACACCTTTCAAAAATGAGTATTTATCATGAATAAAGCACAGCAACATCGTTCAGATTATCTTTATGAACAACACCTTACCCATCTCACCTTGCAAGGTAAACGCCCCGCTACGATTGATGCTTATAGTCGTGCTCTACGTCGCATTACCCATCAACTGGATAAATCACCAGACACATTAATTACCGACGTTAGATAATAAGGATAATGGCTTTCACGCTGCAGAAATAAAGAGGATTTTATTATAAATCAGAATTTTAAAGTTATTGGTTCACACCAAGGATAACGCTCGACTTCTTTTTGTCATCACCCTTCATGATATTTCCAATATTTACTTATATAAGGTGGCTTGGGCTTGTCCAACACTTCGGATAGGTGTCGGCTTCGCAACACATATCCTTATCTGTTATAAATACTATTTAGACTTAGATGAAGAGATTCTGCTCTAATTTTAAAAGACGTTTTTTCAATGACAAACCGCCACCATAACCAACAAGCTCACCTTTGCTGCCAATTACCCTGTGGCAAGGAATTATAATCGCCAATCCATTTGCACCATTAGCATTGCCAACCGCCCTCACTGCGCTTTCATTACCAATTGATATAGCTAAATCTTGATACGTTACAATGTCACCGTATTTTACTTTATTTAATGCGTCCCAAACCGATTTTTGAAAATCCGTACCAACCAGTAATAAAGGAATATCGAAAACACTTCGCTCACCAAGAAAGTATTCTTCAAGTTGCGTTTTAGTAGATTCTAAAACATTGTCGTTTCTTTCTACGAATTCAGCGTTAAGGCTACGCTTAATACGGTCATCAACTGCACTTCTCATTTTACGATATCGAAAGTCACAAAGACAAAGCTTACCGTCATATGAACCAAGCACAAATTCGGCATAAGGATGTTTAAAGTGTTGGATATTAATCTGATTCATTGAATGTCCTTATTATGAATAACTTACCCGTATTTATAACGCCCAATTAAGGGGTGAGCAACGCTATCACCCAACTTAAAGCATTGTGCCATAAACACTAAAATTGAAGTAGAAGCAAAAATGCCAAGCGTTGGGAATCCCTCTTAAATTGTTTTTATACCTATTTTTTCTCGACGGCTTTAGTAGCTAAAACGGCTAAACCGCCCAGAGCTAATGCACCACCGAGAAATTTAGCAAACTTCGGATTTTCTGAGCATAAACCAACTAAGCTTGCGCCCAAAACAGCACCAGTTGCACCAGCAACAACTTGAGTCGAAGACATTTTTAAACCTGTAGCCCATTTAGCAAAATGCTCACAGTTTCGGTCTGTTAGCGAGTATTTCCACTCCCCAATTTGAGAACGAGCGAGTTCGAGTACCTCTGGAACTGGGCGGTCGTAAGTAACTTTAGCTGGATAGGTATGTTTACCTTTAGTCACCACATCCCAGCTCTCTTCTTGAACGGTGCCATTTCGTTGGGTTGCAGAAATGAGCATAGGTAGCCCCTTTTCACACAAAGAATCTGAAACTAGAGACCAGTGCTGATAAACACCGAAGTTACTGACAACAATATCGCCAGGATTTAGATTTTGAATTGACATATGTATCCCTACATTTGATTAATTGACGATATCAATATGTAGGCATACTTTTGAATTTCAAGTGGTTGCATAGGTATAACGCCCACTTAAGCGGACAAAAATAGTTGGCTATAATGTGGAGCGTAGCGGAACAAAGCCAACTGTTTTTGTTCCGACTTGAAGTGCTTGTTGAACGAAGCCGCTGCGCGGCAGAGTGAAAGCCCATAAGCTCGACTACGGTGAATATACCTTTAAAAAAGGAATATTTATCATGAACAAAGCGCAACAACATCGTTCAGATTATCTTTATGAACAACACCTTACTCATCTCACCTTGCAAGGTAAACGTCCCTTTACGATTGATGCTTATAGTCGTGCTCTACGTCGCATTACCCATCAACTGGATAAATCACCAGACACATTAACTACCGAAGATCTTAAACAACATTTTACACAACTGATCAAAACACATTCATGGAGT